>JABJBS010000375.1 GCA_018668695.1 Deltaproteobacteria bacterium | reverse complement strand
TGCTCAGGGCAAACCACCAATGTAGGTAAACCACGAAGACGATGCAGCCTATCGGCCGTATCATAGGCCCGGCATGCATTTCCCTGAGCCACAAGGTCCACCATCGATGGGTGTCCGTTAAAATCTCGTCGCAGCAACGAGCGAAACCATTGGTCGTCTTTGGTAGCGATAAAGTCATCCGGAAATAAAGTACGCTTAAAGGCTCGAATACGAGAGCGTGCTGAACCCAGAAAACAACTTGCAAGCTTTGGAACGCCAGGCACAACCGCAATATTGCCGCGTTTTCCTCCCGCCGTCGTTGCCAGAAGCGAGAGACTACGAACCCGGTGCCCGTACTCAAGGGCAAGCTCTTGAGCCACCATACCACCCATTGAAATTCCAACAATATGAGCGGCAGCCCATTGCTTGGCATCCATCAGGCCAACGACATCCCGGGCCATATCCTTCATACCAAAAATCGGCTTAGGCAGTTCGCTCTCACCAATGCCGCGATGATCATACCACATCACCTGATGGTCGTTTTCGAGGCCCTTTATCTGGGTATCCCAGGCATTTCCCCGAGTTGCGAACCCCATAATCAAGATCACGGGCGTGCCTGTCTCGCCCGACACGTTGTACCAAAACTTAGAACCATCAAGATATGCTAAAGCCATAGCACTTTTGCATATCACTGACTCAGCCTAGGTCAATGACTCTGCCCGGCCAGTTGTAAGTGTTCGTAGCTCTATCCTTTGCCCTTGAGGCGATGCATTGTAAAATGGAATCGAGGAGAGCCACTATGTCTATCGGCCCGCGCGAAATCATCACCCACGGCATTGAGGCTATTCGCTCAAAAATATCCAGTGATCAGTGGGTAACTCATAACCCTCGCCCAAGAACACAATTCCCGATCGAAGAGCAAATGCTGGTGCTTGGTCACCGCGGTGCGCGAGGGGTTGCTCCCGAAAATACGATGGCCGGATTTGAAGTGTGCTCAAAACTAGGAGTCGGATTCGAGCTGGATACCCAGCTCTGCGCAAGTGGTGAGCCGGTTGTTTTTCACGACGATACCCTCAATCGATGTACCAATGGCTCAGGATATCTTTACCACCAATCTCTTAAACAACTTAAAAAGCTCGATGCAGGCAGTCACTTCTCGCCTGAGTTTTGCGGCGAGACCATACCGACTCTTGGTGAGGTACTTGAAACGTACGGGAAAAGTTTAGTCGTTGACATTGAGATCAAAGATGAAAGTTTCAACAATGACCCACGTCCATTGGTCGATGCTGTCTTTAAAGAAATCGACAAACGCAATCTGCACGACCGAGTGAGCATAACATCCTTTAATCCCGAAGTTCTCTGGCTTATGCGAGAGCGATGTCCTGAAATATTACGAGGTCAGATCTATTACAGCTTTGAAGATACAGTGCTGCCTGTCTATCAGCGTGAGTTTCTTAGGAACCTGGGTTTCAATTCGCAAACCAAACCCGATTGGCTCGTTCCTCGTCATCTCATGGTTAACCAAGATTACGTTGGGCGCTATCAGAGTTTGGGTTACCGGGTCTCAACTTGGACGGTGAACC
This sequence comes from Deltaproteobacteria bacterium, assembly GCA_018668695.1. Lineage (NCBI taxonomy): Bacteria > Pseudomonadati > Myxococcota > Myxococcia > Deltaproteobacteria bacterium. Next base: position 5,785 of record JABJBS010000375.1, on the reverse strand, counting down.
ATCCCGGTGAAATGAGGCGGCTTCTCAATTTGGGAGTGGACAGCATCATCACCGACTACCCTGCAACTCTTAAAAAAGTAGTCGAAGAGCACCTAAACGACATCAACCAGATTCACGGTAAAATTTAAGGTTTTACCAACCAAGGGATGGTTTCCATCCACCACGCAAATCTGCTCGGTCGTTCGCATGACCATCACTTCGACATCTTCGTCATCCTTCTCAATGGTCACTCTTCTCTTAGCACCAATGTCCGGTAAAGCATCCGGCGGTACGCGGCTTGAATTCACGGTAAAAACCAAGTCTGGCATGTAGTAGCCGTAAGCAAGATCTGGGGCCAGACGCAGCGCCTTTTCTTCCCCCGACTCCATACCCACCAACGCTATTTCCAGTGCGGGTAAAAGGTGGTTCTCCCCAATGACCAATTCAATTGGTTCATTTTCACGTGAATCACAAAATACCGTCTGGTCATCGAGCCAGCCCACATAGTGGATAAGTACAGTATCGCCCTCTTCAGCAATGCCCATACCTAATTAAAAAAGTTTTGTTAAATCACGTCAATAAAAGGATGCATCTTATTGTCGCATTGCATCAGAAATAAGGGGCAGGTTTTCATTAGACACCCGCCTCCACCCGCCGTAAAGTCTCCTAATTGTTTCATGGGAGGATGATTGATGACTCGACTGGCTTATTTACCCCTGCTCACAGGTATGTGCCTCTTTCTTTTAAGTACCGGGTGCTCAGCTATCCCCGACGGCGATACGGCATGCCCCAGCGGTTATCCATTTTCCTCCTGCCCCGAGGGGTACACTTGTATTGAGGAAGAACCTGGTTGCGAAGCTGCCGCGGCTACCGAAGTGGAATCATGCGCCTCTCAAGATTATTCGATTTGCTCGGGCGACACCGCCTACTGGTATGACAGCTGCGGAAACCTCCAGGGTGTTCGAGAAGAATGCACCGATACCGAATGTTTCGATGGTAAATGCCTAGATCCAGCATGCGATGATACCAACCAAAATGGCTCCGAAACGGACATCGACTGCGGTGGTTCCTGCCCAACCTGTGACGAAGGACAAAGCTGCTTGGTCGACTCAGACTGTGTAAGTTACCTCTGCACAGACAGTGTCTGCTCGGCCTCTAGCTGCAGCGATGGCGTAGCAAACGGTGGTGAAACCGACGTGGATTGTGGTGGTCCAGCATGCTCAGGATGCGGCATCAACCTCAACTGCCTTGAAAACTCAGACTGTGAATCTACGACCTGCCAAAATGGCGCGTGCGTGATGTCTTTTTGTAACGATGGCACACTCAATGGTTCGGAATCCGATGTCGACTGTGGCGGCGAAGATTGCGCGGGCTGTGAAGGCGGCCAAACGTGTAGCGAAGGCTCCGATTGCTTAAGCCAAACCTGCAGCGGTGGCACTTGTACCGAGTTTAACTGCCCCAGTGATATGGTTCGCATCGGCACAAGAGCTGCCTGCATCGACAAGTACGAAGCAGCTGTTTTTCAAAATGAAGACTGCAGCGGAACCCAGTATGGCTTAGATACCAACGACAACTTCCCTTCAGGGTTTCCCGACAATGTAGCCAGCGAAGGTTGCACAGGAACATGCCAGGAAGTTACCGTCACAGAGCCAAGCACGGCAGTTTACGCATGTAGCAACAGCGGTGTCCGCCCAAGTGCCAACATGACTTGGTTCCAGGCTCGCCGCGCGTGTGAAAACAGCGGCAAGCAGCTTTGTAAACTCCCATCAGACTGGCTCTTCTCCTGCCAAAGCGGCATCAGTAACGAGTACCCCTACGGCAATACTTACGTTCAGTCTCAATGTAACGATGGCTGGCGGGGCGTCGGGCGTTCCGAGCCCGGAGGAACTCTCGCAAACTGTCACGGCCAAGGATTTGCCGCACCTCTTTACGATATGAGCGGTAACGTGTGGGAATGGACCGATAGCTGCATCGGTAGCGGTCAGTGCTTTCAAGCTGGTGGTGGCTTTTCAGATATCGATGATTACCTGCAATGTGACCACTCTTTGGCTGCAGCGGCCAACGTTGGCAACCAATTTACAGGTTTTCGCTGTTGCTACACGCCTTAATGGCTAGCGAGTATCTCCCAGTGGTCGCAGCCGTAATCTACCGCGACCAAAACCTCCTTCTTGCGAGAAGAAAGCCCGGCAAATCCATGGCTGGCTACTGGGAGTTTCCGGGCGGGAAAATTGAGGCCGGAGAAACTGCCGAAAAAGCTCTCGCGCGCGAACTCCTCGAAGAGTTCGATATCATTGTTTCTGTTGGCAAAGAGATTGCCACCCACCGACATGATTATGAGCACATCAAAATTGAGCTTATCGCTCACGAAACTCGAATTGAGTCGGGTGAATTTGAATTGCGAGATCATGACGCCATCGTCTGGGTTACTGCTCAAGAAGCTAGTGAGTACAAGCTTGCTCCGGCCGATATCCCTATTTTAGACCATATCCTCCAGGCGCAGGCCTAGAAGGCCGAGGCAGCTTCGATGAAATGGAAAGACCTTCTTTTTAGCACTGGGCTCAGTGCGAACTTCTACACCGCCATAACCCGGCAGGTCTTCTGGAGAAGAGCCATCATCGGCATGCTCGATTGCGTCCAATGTGTCCCTCTGAAGGCGAAAATCCTAGACTTGGGCTGTGGGCCAGGAACCAGTACGTTTGCTCTGGGAGCGCGAATCCCCAGGCCCGCTCAGCTCACTGGGATCGATCTCTCAGGTGAAATGATTGAGATTGCCCGCGCCGCCCACCAAAAGGATTGGTCGCATCTTAAGCACCTGAGCTTTACACAGGGCGACGCCACCCACCTTCCCTACCCCGACCAAAGTTTCGACCTGGTCTTTGGGCACAGTTTTCTTTACCTCGTCGATGATCCGGTCGCTGTGCTCTTGGAAGTAGCACGCGTACTCAAAACAAACGGCCAAGTTGTTTTTATGGAGCCCAACGGCAATGGCTCCCTCAAAAAAGCGGCACTTGAATCAATTCCCAATGCCGCTCAGTGGCTTAGCCGGCCTTGGAGTGCCGCCCGGTTTGGGATCTCAATGGCTCTGTGGCGTGTCGTTAGCGGCGGAGTCGGCCAGATGACGGAAGACAAGCTCTCTCGTTTTTTCACGCAAGCTGGCTTTACCGAGCACCACACACAGCCCACCCTCGGCTCCCTCGGACTTCATACCAGTGGGAAAATTCAGCATTGAACCGCTTGATTTGAGGTAGCCGTCAAAAATTGGCCAAAAAAAAGCGCCCACAAAGTGGACGCTTCTTCGAAAGTCTCTCGAATAGTCTCAGACAATCTGAGAATAAAATTCGATGATGAGGTTTTCTTGAACTTCAAGAGGAACATCATCACGAGTAGGAGTTGAACGAAACTCCTTCTTAAACGGAGAAGAATCTTCAGTGCCGAGGTAGCTTGGGATTTCCAAAGCTGGAGATGCAATGCACTCCTCAACCAATGGCATCTTCTGGCTCTTCTCACGAATAGAGATTACGTCGCCTGCTTGGCAAGTATAGCTTGGGATGTCGAGACGACGTCCGTTTACCATTACATGGCCATGCGTTACGAACTGACGAGCAGCAGGAATCGTGGGTGCAAAACCAGCACGGAAAACAACGTTGTCTAAACGGCTTTCCAATGACTGAAGCAAGTACTGACCTGTATCACCTGGGTGAGCCAACGCCTTCTTGAAGTAAGTACGCATCTGACGCTCGGTCACACCGTAGTTAAAACGAAGCTTCTGCTTCTCTTCGAGACGAACACGATAATCAGACCGCTTGATACGACGTGACATGCCGTGGACACCTGGCGGATATGGGCGACGCTCGGCAGTTTTGCGCGTCAAGCCTGGCAGGTGTTGTTGGAAACGCCGAACAATTTTTAAACGAGGACCGCGGTTTCGCGACATCGAACTCTCCTTCAAACTTACCTACGACCCATAGCCAAAATCGGCACCAGTTGCAGTGGGCACCCGGCTTGGTCGAGAATAGAGGTGGGCTGATAGTTAACTCGACCGTTTTTGTCAATGTTCTCGTGCCTGTCGCCCAATATTTTGTCTCAAGAACCCGATCGTTAAGCTCAACGCGTAAAGATTGGCCAAACGAAAGGCTCCGTGTTATGGCCTCTATGGGGAGTTTTATGTGAAAGATCAATACCTTAACGCGTTCCAGGCTGAGCTCTTGGAAATTCTCGAAAATCGAGACACCGGGATCAGCGAGTACGAATTAATTCGTCTTTTGGGCGAAAGAGGCCACAAACGCTTCTCCGGATCCTTCCTCGGGAACGAACCAGAGCTCTTTCGTGCACATTTTATTCTCTTCAACGCCCTCTATTGCATCCGCCAAAAGATACGAGAACGCGACCAAAGAGACATCGAAATCACTGCCGTAAAAATTATGCTGCACAAAACCGGCGCCGCAAAACAGGGGCTCCAGAAGGCAGATCCACTCGAAGCCTATTACCTGGATGTCAAAAACCTAAAAGAAACCACTGACGATGACGTTTATGAGCTTCTCGCGAGCTTCTGGAACCGGTTTCAAGTTAGCAGCGACAAAGATGAAGCCTTGGCCCAGCTCGCCTTATCAGAGCCAGTTGAGCCTCAGGCCATTCGAAAGCGGTACCGTGAGCTTGCGTTCGAACATCACCCCGATCGGGGCGGTTCGGCGGATAAACTCGCTACAATCAACGAAGCTATGGACACTCTCCGTGTCTATTACGCGCTTTAATTCCGAATTCCCGAATAAAAAACACAGATCTACTGAAAAAACGGTTGTATAATGTCGTAAAAAACGAATTATATACAATCTAAGTATGGAGGTAGTTCACCATGAAGTTAGATGAAATCGATCACAAAATCCTAGAAACGCTGCAAAACGATGCGAGGCTCTCGAATAAAGAGCTGGCGGCAAGTGTAGGGCTCGCGCCTTCAAGCTGCCTCGAGAGAGTACGGCGGCTTCGTAATAATGGTGTCCTAAAGGGGTTTCACGCTCGGGTTAACCCGAAAAACCTAAACATTGGGCTGGAGGCAATGATCTCAGTCCAGCTACAACGCCACTCCCGAGATATGGTTGAGAGCTTCCATCAGCACTTGATGACTCTCCCAGAAGCGATGGCCATCTACCACGTCGCTGGTACCCACGATTATCTTGTTCACGTGGCTGTCCGTGATTCAGATCATCTAAGAGACTTGGCTCTCGATGCATTCACAACACGAGAAGAAGTTGCCCATATTCAGACGGCACTGATCTTTGGCACAGAACAAAAACCTGTTCTTCCCAATTATCTCGTCCCTTAATTAAGTCCCCGATGGATCCGCAGTGTCCGCTGCATCGCTGGCATCTGCCGCGTCGCTACTATCCGATGGATCTGTAGCATCACTCACGTCCGCCGCGTCACTGCTATCCGATGGATCTGTAGTATCCGCCGCGTCGCTACTATCCGATGGATCTGCTGCATCGCTCGCGTCTGCCGCGTCACTGCTATCCGATGGATCTGCTGCATCGCTCGCGTCCGCTGCGTCTGTAGGATCGACTTCGGGCACGTCATAAGTAAATTCTCCCACAACATAGGGCACTGAATCTTCGTCCGCTAAATAGACAGTATTGGGGTTTTCAATTTGTAGATCTACTACACCCGTTCCCGGTGGCGTTGTAACCCAAATTGTTCTCCATCCCGTCGGGTATACATTGTTGTATACGGTGATTGCTGTGCCTGCGATGCCGCCAAAAGTCACAATAGGATTACTTGGGAAATTCCCGCCTTCGATAACAATCTGAGTGCC
>JABJBS010000374.1 GCA_018668695.1 Deltaproteobacteria bacterium | reverse complement strand
GATCCGCGGTGGTAGTGAAGCTGCTGTTATTATTCATAGCGGCGACTTTGATGCTCGCAGTCTTTATATCGAGAATGTTGGTTTCGGAATTGCGACCGACGATAGTTATAGCATCGACCAAATTGAAATGGTTCAACTTCAGGATGTGGATATGACAAGAGTCATAAGGGGCATCGCGGTAAACGCTGGCATAACAAAGTTGAACCAGGTGCGGATTCGAGAAAGTGGTCCAGGGAAGGCATTTGTTGGTTGGGGCGAAAATACTCAAATATCATTCAGTGATTTGACCATTGTCAATCAGGCTGTCAATCCCGACGAAACAGAGGTTTTATCGGTTCCGCAGCAAGCTTGGGGAGTGACCCTGGTCGAAGGCGCAACTCTTGTTGGCGAAAGGTTGACAATAGACCGAACCAGCAATGCCGGTATTTTTTTGGGCGATTCAGGTACGGAGTTCAATGCTTCCAATCTCTTAATTCGAGATACATCAGGCACTTCAGAGGATTTGGTCGCAGGCACCGGGATAGGTTTGTACGTTGAGCAGGGTGCTTCGGCTATTTTAAATGGTGGACTGATTGAGAACAGTAAACGCCAGGGTTTATTTGTTCATGGTGAAGGTTCGACGGCGATACTAACCGATGTTGTGATTCGAGGTACATCAGATTTAGATATCGATGTGCAAAATGATGACGATGTTGAGCAAGGTCATGGTATCTCAGTTCAAAGAGGTGCCTCCATTAGAACGGACCGAATCCTGGTGAGCCGAGCGCGTGAGGTGGGTATTGTCATATTGGATGCGACTGCCAATCTTCAAGATATGATTATCAACCACACTCGGATATTTGATTCAACCAATTTTGGTGTTCCTTTTTTCATGAGCAGTGCAGGTATCGCCGAAGTCGAGCGTATCCGCATCAGAGGCGGTTACTTAGTTGGTATGATGATTCAAGACCCAGACACCGTGGCAACAATGTCTGATGTTTGGGTTGAGCGGATTAAGCGCTCTCCGGGCGATGAGACTGGTGGTTTCGGCGTGGTGGTGACCAACAGCGGCGATTTGGATGCGGAGTATGTATTTGTATCGGGTACAGAGGGCGGCGCCACTGCCTCGTGGATGCCTGGCAGCTCCATGCGTCTGGGAAATGCGGTACTTCTGGGTAAAACACGAGAAAGCGTGGAGATAGACGATTTCGACATCGATGACTTCGATGAAGTTGAAGAAGTAGAAAACGAAGAGGGCAGTGTTGAAATTGACGACTTTGACATCGACGATTTCGATATCGACGACTTCGACCGAGATGGTGTTTCTGCCTTTTGGGGAGGTAGTGCCAGTATCTCAAGCGGTGTGGTCATGGGATTTTCTCGAGCCGCGGTGCAGGTAACCGACGCAGGAGGCACGTCTGGTGGTGCGTCCGTAGAACTCTCAGAAGTTGAAATCGTAGACAATCTCTTCGGTGTGAATGTGTTCTCAGTGGAGAATGAAGAGGCGAGTACCGACTTTAGCGAGGTAGAATTCGGTGGCAATGGAACGGATTCTTCATCAGAGATGATGTCGGTCGAAGAGCCTCCGGTCGCCTCTGTGAATGCCTCTGTTGAGCTTGAAGCTGCGGAAGTGGAAATGAGTTCGGTAGAATAACCCCCTCAGCGGTCCCCTTTACCCGGGCCTCTCACCTTATCGTTATCCCCAAAATTCACTGCATCGGTGTCACCTGAACCTGGGCTGGCAATGGTTACACCGCCGTCGATGTCCAAGATGGTTCCTGTTATCCAGCTGGCTGCATCCGATGCTAAAAAGAGCGCGCCATCGGCGATGTCTTTATCTACGCCCCAACGCTTAAGCGGGATGGCATTGGTGATGGTTTCTTTCATGGCTGGGTCTTTGGCAATCACGTTGTCCATGCCCCAGGAGCCTTCGATTGGGCCAGGAGAGAGTCCGTTCACTCTTACACCCGCAGGGCCCCATTCCACGGCCAAACACTTTAGAAGCATGTTGACGGCTGCCTTGGCGGCGCACACATGGCTTTGGAAGGGTAGAGGTCGCACGCCTTCAGGAGCCGTAATGGCCAGCATGGAGGCGCCGGGGCGATTGATGTGTTCGAACGCGCCTCGAAAGACATTGAAGGTACCGATGAGGTCGATGTCGATGATGGAGCGGTAAGCATTGGTGCTCATGCCGATGGCGGGTGCATAGAAGTTGCCAGCTTGCGCGGCGACTACCAAATCGATTGGGCCAAACTTCTCTTTCGTGTGCTTATACACTTCTTGAAGGGCATCGTAGTCACGCACATCGCAGGGAATGCCCATGGCTTCGGCGCCCATGTCGATGATACTTTGGGCCGCGGTGGAGCAGCGCTCTTCGTTGCGGCTGGACACCACAACTTTGCAACCGTGCTCGGCATATTTTTGAGCAATGGCCAAGTTAAAACCGCGTGTGCCGCCAGCTACAAAAGCGACTTTGCCATCAAGAATCTTTTCACCAAAACTGTTGCTCATGCGTTTGCTTCCTCTTCGGGTGCGTTGTTTGCGTCCGGTTAGAAACTAGAACGCGTTCTAAAAAAGGTCAAAGCCTCGGCCTTGGCTCAATTAAATTGTCTATATAAATCATACACTTGAGGTAGTAAGGGATTGTAAGAGCAGAGGCTCAACCCAGGATTAGGGTTTTGATGCCAAAGAGGACCGCCACAAAGACTACGGCCGTGAGTATTTCTTTGGTGGTGCTCGCTGCTTCTTTGCCCAAGGCGATGGTAATGGCCGGTGCGACGAAGGTTAAAGCCGGTAGCGGTTGCTCCCAAATCATTAGAGCAACCAGGCAAAGGATAAATCCAATGCCAGCACCGGTGAGATACTTCTGGCTTGATAAGCCTAGGTGAGTCACTGCGCCGGCCATAAACCCTAGGTACAAAACATCTCCCATTCCCAAAATAGGTTCTAGCCCTACGCCTGGAATGGGCAAGTTAAGAATCATGAAGTTGAATCGCTCAGCGACTTGGACCTCTTGGATGATTTGGTGGGTGATACCGCTTGGTGAGAGCACGCTCCAAGTATCCATCAAAACAACCACCAGAGTGAGCGGCCAAAGATAAGTGGCACTGACAACCTCGCGGCCCAATGAGGCGGTAAGCCACATCCCACCACCGATGAGGAAGCTGCCTGTAAGATAAGCAAGCAGCAGGCCGGGCTGCACTGTCTGTAAAGCGAGCCCGATACCCAAGGCACCGAATACTGCGCCGCCAATACTAGAGCGAAGAGAGTAGGTGAGTTCACCGGCTTGAAGGGAAATGAGGAGAATCACCATGACGAGCATGAAAAACGTAAAGCTGTAAGAGATACGACCCGGCATACCGTCAAGAACGCCGCTTTGGTCGAGGGTCCAGAGCGACACAAAGAGCATGGTCCATGCACTGACGGCGGTGATAATGAAGCTCCAAAATGGTCTCATGACT
>JABJBS010000373.1 GCA_018668695.1 Deltaproteobacteria bacterium | reverse complement strand
GGTACGGATCAAGATATCCGATGACACCGAAGAGATGCTTGATTTAGGAACCATGATGATGTCGAGCGATAATGCCCTTTACTGCCGTATCAAGCGTCATGGCTTTGAGGTTCCGTGTAAATTTACCGCTCAGCAATACCATGAACTTGGTCTTTTGGCGCATTTTGAAGACGAGAATGCATGGCTGCTTTCAGGGAATGAAAAGTATCGCCTCAATAATTCTTACGATGCATCTCATAGAAAGCTTTAATAATGCTCGGTCGTAAGTTGATGGTCTACAATTTCAGCTAAGTACAATGCCTCTATAAAGTTAAGTAACTTATCCAGCGTACTTCTTAGATACCGCGCATCATTCCCAACTGTTGTGAATCCAATCACAGCGCTGCTTGGATGGTCTTGAGCTTCAATCTCTGCGGCTGAGACATTGAATTTATTTCGGCTTCGGTTGACGACGCGTTTGATTACACTGCGCTTTTCTTTCAAGGTAGCGGCAGGAATCGCCAATGTGACTTCCAAAATACCAATGACCATTTTAGGTGATCTCCTCTTGCCTAAGCGCCCAAACGTTATGAAACAAGATTCTATACCGAGGCCTAAAAGAATACCTGACCTTTTTGTACGTCGAAATTTCTGGAGATACCCCCGATTAGCAGGCTAGGTTGAATGCAATGATGTGGATAATGATCTTGGCGTTAAGTGCAGCTGCACCTGAGCCAAATATATCAAATGAGGTTCGGACCGCTTTAGACTCTATGCGACTGCGGACCAAGGTTCGCCCTCCCAAGATTCGCCCAACCTATACTGTGCCTGGAGTGCCGAAAACTCCAGACGGCCTCAAGCGCTGCAACGAAGGAATTGTTTTTTCAGGCGCTCTTCCCAGCCATCTCGGTGAAACGATTCGTTATACGGTTGAAGTTGATGGTCTTTCCGTAGGCCTAGTTGATTTTAAAACCGAGCGTGAGGGTCTTTTTGAAGGAAAGCCCGTCACTGAGTATCGGAGCCATTTTCAAATCGACAGCTTGGTAGCCACGCTGGTGCCGGTGGAAGGAAGAGCTGCGGCCATTGTCCCCAAGGGTAAGAGCCGGCCGATCCACGCAATGAATCGCTATCAACTTAAAGAAAAATCTTATGAAGAGGAACTTAGCTGGGAGCAGGAGATGTCTCGGCTCGTGTCGAAAAGGTCACGAGAAGGAAAGTCGCGGACGGTTAAGCGGCTCTTCACATCCGAAAGCCGAGATTTTATAACGGCCTTCTACCTCTTAAGAGCGATGGAGCCCAAGTTCAGTGGCTGTACATTACTCTTTGCCAACCAACGGGCCTACACCATCGACTTAAAATATGCCGGTGAGGAAAAAGTGCAAACACCGGTGGGCTTAAAAGAATCTTATCGCTACGAGGTCGTTTATGCCCATGAACGGTCTAAAAAGCCGGTGCATGCTACGATTTGGATGAGCCAATCCGGAGATAAATTACCCTATCAGGCTGAAATTCGTGGGCGTAGCCACCTCTTCGCAAAGATTCATCTCTTCATCCCTGGAGAGAGTTGAGCGCTGACGGCATAGCACTGGCTAGCAGTGTGACACATCGTGGCGGCCGTGTTAGAGGGAGCCATGAATTTGCGTCCAACCATCGTTACGATTCTTAGCGCTCTTATTTTGATCAGTTTAAGCGCGGCCTTGCCTATTTCCAGCACCATCGTGGAAGAACAAACAAGCATTGGTTTGGTGCGAAAGGGTGTGGATTCAATTCTACCGGCTGAGCAGCCTGCGAAACTTAGAGTTTTGGTTGAAGGGCCTGAGCGGCTCAAAGAGCCCATGCGGGTTTGGGTAAAGCGCCAATCATCGATTGAGATTGTAGACGATCCACTCGCGCCTTTGATGGTTTTGGCGGTAAAGATTGACGGTTCTAATATGGTCGTGACAGGGACTTTGGCTGAGAAAAAGTTTGGGCAAAATGCTCGTCTAGGTGATTGGACAGCGCTTGTCCCGCCGCTGGTTGCAGTGGTCCTTGCGATAGGGTTACGCCAAGTTGTTTTGGCTCTCTTTCTGGCTGTTTGGCTAGGCTGCTCTGTACTTGCAGGTGGCAACCCCCTAGCAGGGCTATGGTCCCTTCTGAGTGGTTATTTAGTGCCCGTGCTAACAGACAGTTTTAACCTTGAGATTTTGGGTTTCACATTCGGTTTGGTGGGAATGGTGACGGTGATTGGCCGGATGGGCGGTACGCTGGGGCTTGTGAATATACTGTCCCGCTTTGCGAAATCACCGCGTAGTGCACAGGTGGTTACGGCAACCATGGGTACAGCAGTTTTCTTTGACGATTACGCCAACACCGTGGTGGTTGGAACAACGGCCCGTGGACTCACGGATCGCATGCGTATTAGCCGAGAAAAACTGGCCTATATTGTAGATTCAACCAGTGCCCCAATAGCTGGCGTGGCGGTCATCTCTACCTGGATTGGGTATGAGGTTGGGCTCTTTGATAGTATTTTGACGGAGTTTCGTCACATCGAAGGCTTACCAAGCAGCGGTTACGGTCTGTTTTTCGAAATTTTGCCACTTCGGTTTTATTGTTTCTTCACTCTGATTCTCGTTTTTCTAAGTTCGATGCTGAAGCGCGATATTGGCCCGATGCTCAAGGCGGAGCGGCGCGTGCGCGGCGGGGGCCCTGTCTCACCGGCTGGTGATGACGCTACCGAAGAGATGCATGCTTTGGAAAAACCGGGCGTGCCCGCTCGGTGGTACAACGCGGTCATCCCCGTAGCTTCCGTACTCATTTTCATTTTATTTAGAATTTTAGCCGTGGGCGGTGATGCTGCAGAGCCAGGCTTGAGTGGTTTTTCTTTGGACTATTGGCGAGCGGTTTTTACGCGCGCTTCCGACGACATTTCAATGATCCTATTTACCGCATCTTTGCTGGGCTCGGCTTTGGCGATTGGGTTGGCGGTTTCACAAAAGCTCCTAACACCGAAAGAAGCTTTGACGAGTTATGGCGGAGGTCTAAGATCGCTGATGGAAGCGGGTTCGATTTTGGTACTGGCTTGGGTGACCAAGGGACTCTGCGATGATTTGGGAACTGGCTTGGCTTTGGTCGGACTGATTGGAAACAGTCTTTCGGTCTTATTTTTACCGCTGGTTGTTTTTCTACTTTCGGGAGCCATCGCATTTAGCACTGGAACTTCGTGGGGAACGATGGCTTTGGTTTTGCCAGTAGCAGCGCCGCTCTCGGTTATTCTAAGCGGCGATCCACTGGTCTTTATGGTTTGTATGGGTGCTGTGCTTGATGGTGCGATTTGGGGTGATCATTGTTCACCGATTTCAGATACGACAGTCTTATCCTCGACGGCATGTGGCTGCCCACACGTGGCTCATGTGAAGACGCAACTTTCTTATGCCCTGGTATCCATGGGCGCAGCAGGCTTAGCTGGTTATTTGGGATATTCCGCGGGATGGCCCATTGCGGCGTCGTATGCCGTCGGAACCCTGATGATGTTTGGGGTATTGCTTATTTTTGGAGATAATCCAGACGACCCGCAAACCTTCTAAAAAGAATCGTTTGCGGGCAGAGTCGAATCAATTGGCTTGCTTAGAATAACGCATCTGATTGATCAGCTGAGCGTACTCAACTTCCCATTCAGCGGTACCTTCACGGAAGTGCTTCAAACGATGGCGCACTTCGCGGTCGAGTTCTTCATCCACACCAAGATACTTACCGATTGCAGATTCAATCATCGTGCGGATTTCTTCGTCTTCAGCAAACACTTCAAGGATTTGCTTAGAATCGAAAAGCCCGTTGATGACTTCTGAGAGAAGGTGCTCAAGCGCATCTTTACCAATTGCAAGACCGCGCTTTTTCGCAAGCGTCTCGCGAACTTGGTTGTAGGCTGCACGAGTAAGCTTATGACGAATAATCGCATCTTGCGCATCTTCGCTGAGCTGGTCGAGTGCATTGAGGTAACGTACAAATACGCCCGCAATATCAAGTTCTGCTTCGTCTCGGCGACCCTCTTCTACTTCGATACATCGATTAGCAAGAAGAGCACGGATCACATCTTTGGAGATCCTTGGAATGACTTTACGATAGATTTTCATAACCCTATCCTCTGTTACTTGGCCTTCAGACTACCCCCGAGATAGCCTAGAATCCAGCGCCTTGTGAGTCGCTATGACTCAGCCGTTCGGTCCAAAACTGAAGGCTGTTGCAACTCTACGGCTGCATGCGACTGGGACGTAACATTTTGTTACGCCGCTGGGAATTATTCTTCCCGTGAGGGCGGGTATAGGCGGCGGGCCCTGGGGCTGTCAAGCAGAGTCTATAGATTCCTTCCCGATCTCATTATTTGAATTTTATTCGCCATGTCTGGGCCGATCGGCTTTTAAAACTTCTTGAAGAATTGTCCGTGCAGGAGTGGCTGAGAGCCCTAATTCTCAGGCTTTGGAATAAAAACCGGTCCCGCGGGATTTTTGACGATAGAGGCTCTCGGGCCTAACATTTCAGCTACTAAGGAATACGTCGCTAAATTTGGAAGATGTGACCAAACGCGCGACTTTTGAGTTCCCTGCGGAGGGTGAAGTAAATGGCAACCACGACGGCACGCGGCCGAGCGACTAAAAAACGACAGGCTCCTAAGCGCAAAAAAGAGCAAGATTCGCCTAAATTACTCGGAACAGGCCAAATGCAAAACGAGGCCGGCTCGGTGATTTTAGGTTGCGTGGGTTTACTCACTCTACTGGCACTGGCGAGTTATCACCCCGGCGACGCATCTCTTAATGCTGGTGGCGGCGAAGTGGTCCGTAACTGGATCGGCACCGCGGGTGGTTATTGGGCTGATTTACTGCTCCAAATTATGGGCATGGGAGCTTTTCCCTTTGGTGCAGGCTTGTTGATCGCAGGTTGGCGGGCCCTTTTTGGTAAACGACTTATTCCGGGCGTACGTGAGGCTATAGGCAGCTTATTACTCATGGTGTCGGTGGGAACTTTTGCTCACCTCGTTCTTGCAGGCCAAGCCAGACCTTATCCGCCGGGAGGCGTTGTGGGTGCTGTTCTTGGACAGATGCTTTATCAGCACCTTGCTTTGGTGGGTTCAGTCATTGTCTCTGGAGCGATGGTATTGATTTCGATGGCACTTACCTTCGATGGGATCGTTGGGAACATCGGTTTGCAGGGCGCGGGCATGATTCGCCGCAGCGCACTCAAGGCGCAAGGCTCTCTCGTGATGTTTCGAGAACGCAGCCAGGCACTCAAAGAGCGGCGAGCAGAGCTTAAAGAAAAGCGAGCTGAGAAGCGTGCACAGAAAGAAGAGTGGACCCTCGGCGAGCAAGTAGAGCGTGAAGAGCGCGAAGCTAACGATGAACGAGCGCGTGAGCAAGAGCAGGTAAATGTCGAAAAAGAACGCGAAGAACGTGAGAAAGAACGTGAAGAAGTACTAGAAAAAGCCCGTGTAAAGGGCCGTGAAATGGCCGAGAAGCAAGCCGAAAAAGAGCTGGCTAAGCGTGCACGTGCCGACCAAGAAACCATTGGTTCAGACTCGTCACGTGATTTCTCAGTAGACCTACAGGATGAGGAAGGCTTTGAGCTTGGATGTATTCCGGGCGTGACCGAGCCTCGGGTTGTGGAGCGTTCCGAGTCTACGGCACTTGTGCCTGTGTCTTTCCGTGAAGAAGACTTAATCGAGCTTGAACCTGAAGATGTAGAAGAAGATACCCCAATCTTGTCAGCAGCGGGCCCAGTTGAGCAACTTGAGCCAAGTGAAGAGGCGTTTGAGTTACCTTTAGCGCAGCCTGAACAAGCAATGGTTCATCTTGGAGTTGAAGAAGAGCTTGCTCCTCAGATCGTGGATGTTCGTAAAGACGCGGACGAGGATGCGATTGAAGAAGCGATTTATCTTGCCGAAACTGAGGGCACTCGCGAAGAAGTATTGCCGACGGCAGCCTATGAGTTACCGAGTATTAATTTGCTTGATTTGGGAGATATTGAGCGTACCGAGATTGATACACAAAAGCTCCAAGCCAACGCCGTGAAGCTTACGAGCACCCTTAAAGACTATAAAATAGAGGGCACCGTTCGTGAGATTCGTCCAGGGCCAGTTGTAACCATGTACGAATATGTACCAACGGCCGGTACTAAAGTTTCCAAAATCTCTAACCTTGCCGATGATCTTGCGATGTCGATGGAAGCGTTGAGAGTTCGGATTGTGGCGCCGATTCCAGGTAAAGGTGCGGTGGGAATTGAGATTCCAAATGAAACTCGCGAGACTGTATTCTTTAAAGAGTTGGTTGCACACGAGAACTTTCGTAAGTCCAAATCAAAGCTTCCGATTGCTTTGGGTAAAGACATCGAAGGCAACGCTAAAGTGGTTGATTTGGCCAGAATGCCGCACTTGCTGGTTGCGGGTGCAACGGGCAGCGGAAAGAGTGTATTCGTAAACTCGTTGATTATGAGTATTCTCTACAAGTCCACGCCTGATGAAGTTCGCTTCATTATGGTGGATCCAAAGATGCTTGAGCTCTCAGTTTACAACGCGGTATCCCACTTACTCTTGCCAGTTGTTGTTGATCCAAAGAAGG
>JABJBS010000372.1 GCA_018668695.1 Deltaproteobacteria bacterium | reverse complement strand
GCGCTTATTGATGAATTTCAAGATACCGATGAAATGCAGTGGAATATCTTTCACCGCCTCTTTGGCGGGGGTGAGCACTATCTCTATCTCATCGGAGATCCCAAGCAGGCGATTTATGGTTTTCGCGGTGCCAACATCAACGTGTATCTAAAGGCCCGCGATACCGCCGATACCCAATACACCATGCGGCGTAACTTTCGCTCCGATGCAGCGTACGTTGGCGCCATGAACCATCTCCTGGATTGGAACGGTATCTTTGGCGACGACGCCATTCGTTATGTGAATGTAGAAGCTAAAAACCGCGAAGTGCCAAGACGTGTTCGCTTCGGAGACGACCTTCCAGATCCCGCGCTTTCTCTTACCCTCTTCGACCACACCATGCTCGCGCCCGATCCCAAACGGGACACCAGCAAACCTGTGGGCCGCGGTGATGTTGTTAAAACGCTGCCCCACGTGGTGGCGTCGGAAATTGTTGCCCTGCTTGAACGAAAGCCTGAGATCTACAATGAGAAAACTGGATCCTGGCGCAAAATTCACCCGGGTGACCTGGCCGTGCTGGTACGCTCTAACAAACAAGCCACAGCCATTCATGAAGCCATTCAAGCGGTAGACTTGCCCGCTGTGGTGGCCCGCGTAGGGGATGTATTCCAAAGTGAAGAGGCCGAAGTGCTATCTTGGTGGCTTGCGGCCATTGCCCGGCCCAACAGCGACCTTCGCGCCAAGCGCCTCGTCACGAGCCTACTTTTTCAGTGGACCGCAAGCGACTTAGAAACCGTAGATCCCATGCATTGGGAAAACTGGATAAGCCTTTTAAGCGCGTGGCAAAAAGACTTTGCCGCCCAAGGCTTCATGCGCACCTTTCGGCGGCTCCTCGATACCGTATGGGGCGAAACACCGGCCACCGAGCGCACCATCTCTACCCGGCTCCTCTCTCAGGTTGGCGGAGAGAGAAGTCTCACCAACCTTTACCATCTCGCAGAGCTACTCCACGACGCAGCCACCAACGGGCGCTTAGGTCTTGAAGGCCTCATTACCTGGCTTGAGCAGCAGCGGGCCGAAGAGCACAAAGACAACGAAGCTTTGGAAATGCGGCTAGAGACCGATGCCCAAGCCGTGCAAATTTCCACCATGCATAAAAGCAAAGGCCTACAGTATCCCTTTGTATGGGCGCCCTACCTCTGGGATGGAAATCTCATCATGCCGGGCGAAACCTCGATGCTGGTGGCACCGGATTTAGATTGTAAAGAAGGAACCACCCGCACACTGAATATTCAGCTGGGTAAAGATTCCGAACCCAAAGCAAGCCAGCTTGCCCTAGCCAAGAAAGAGCGTATCAGCGAGTCTTTAAGGCTTCTCTATGTAACGCTCACCCGCGCCGAGCTCTATTGCAAAGTGTATTGGGGTAATATCAGCCGTAACCTAGAAACCAACGCAATGGGCTCTGTGCTTTACGGCGCCTCTCCTCTTCCAGCAGATGAACATGAGGCCCGTGAGCTTCGCGAGGCATCAGCCAACCGTGTGGAAACCGCCGGTAAGTTTATCAAGAGCAAGAAGTCCGATTTCTGGCCCCACTTAAACCAGCTTGCCCAAACCTCGGGCGACACCATTGTGGCCGAAATAGCCCAGCGTCCAACCAACCGGCTGGCTCCAACCATCGAACAAGAAGATTTGGATTTACATCTCGCAGCCTTCACCCGCTCTGGCATCGACCATCTCTGGGCGCAGTCTAGCTACTCTGGACTTACCCGCCACAAGCTTGCGGCGGATCCCTTAGAGCTTAAAGTGGTCGACGAAGACACCGTGGCGGCCGACTACGACGACGGCTCCATTGGTACATCCATGCTTGAATCTTTGGGATTGCCCGAAGCCATTCACACCGATGAAGACACGCCTGATGTACCCTTAGGTGCCATGCGCGGCGGCGCTCAAGCTGGTGAATTTTTCCACAAAGTTTATGAACTCATCGACTTTGATTTAGGAAAACCTGAACGCGACAATCCTGAAACCCACGCAGCACTTATGGAAGTAATTACGAAGTGCCTCCATAGCTACGCCCTTTCCGAAGAGCTTTGGAGCGATGACTTAACCGCTGCCTTTTTGGAAACCTTACGCACACCGTTGGGCGGCCCACTTGGCACGCTTCGGTTATGCGACATTCCCATGAACCACCGCCTGGATGAATTGCAGTTTGATTTTCCAG
>JABJBS010000371.1 GCA_018668695.1 Deltaproteobacteria bacterium | reverse complement strand
GGGCCACATAGCGGCAAAGCTTTTCCAATCGCTTGCGCTCACCTGCACCAACCCGCGTGTTTGCGTGTAGACTAAAATAATCCACATTCGCACAACGCGACGACTTTTCATTGTTATGCGGCCGAATCAATTCTGCCTGACGAATAACTGATGTAGCAGCTCCCGGTGCCTAGTAATAGCGTCTGGGTTATCGGTGACGTTGGTCACGAGAGCATTCACCTGGGCATCAACCGCTTCTATTTCAATGAAAAACGCGTTCAAGAAATGGGAGAGCTTCGCCCCGATGAATTCCTGGTAGAAATTTCAGCATCAGCCAAAGGGGTGATGCGGGTGAAAGACTTAATCATCACACGCAAACCCTCAGCAAATTAATCTCTCTGGTTTATTCGGTACAACCAAATTCAAAGTCGAAGGCATCGCCTTCTGTGATACCCGAATCATTCACATTAAGAGAGCTCTTCCAATCAAAGCCACTGACAGTCTTTGGAAACAAACAGCTTTCATTGATGCCGTCCACAGCCACTGCTGGCTGATTTGGAACATACTTATAACCACTGAATGTGAAGACCCCAAAGCCACTTCCCTGCCCGACGAAAAATTCTCCCGACTCAAGCCATGCTGTGCCAAGATCCAAAAATGCGAATGCATTCTGATTCAGCTCAAGGCTCAAGCTGTAACTTTCACCTATAACCGATAAATCACTGGCATTCTTGAGTGAGTGACTAGGTAGAGGCGGTAGCCGGAGTCGCTGCGCGGCGGCTCGGGGATCAGCCCCTGACGCTCGTAGAAGCGCACGGTCTCGACGCCGATGCCGGCCGCCCTGGCTACCTTTCCGATGGTGGTCTTGGTCATGCTCGACTCCATACCAAAAACTATAAACTCTTTAGTAGGGTACAGGGTCAAGGGATGATCTTCGGAACCGCAGAATCCGAGATCACTTGCGCGCTGTGGTCTCTTGCAATGTCACTGAAAACGCTCAGGTTCTCTTGCAAGAGACGCAAGAGAGTGCGTTCGCAGAACCACCCATCCGGGCAGCCAGATGAAAGCCTCGCCGCATGGCGGGGCTTCTTCGTTTAACGGGCCTCGGGTGGGCGCCGCAACACTGCGGAATCAATGGGTTGCTGGCTGGCTTTCGGTGCGAGTACGGCTGCGAGAGAACGTCCCGTCGCGCCAGATCCAGCCTGAATTCGACTCTCCCAGCGCTCTCCAGACCCGCCGCTGGGGAGAGACGCTCGCACGAAGTTAACAGGGGGGTGTTAACTTCAGCGCCAAAGACTGGTCGCCTTGGGGATTCGTGACCAGCTATCTTGCCGGCAAGAAGAGCTTCGACCCCACACTGATATCCACATGGTCGACGTGTCCGGAAATGGCAGGTGTCGCAACGATCACATGAGCGTGCGTATTCGTGTCATGGTGGGTGAAGATCGCGTGGTGCTTGGGCGAGTAGAAGCCAAGGATCTTCGCGGGCGCTCCGGTCAGTGACCCACGCACCGCTGTGCGAATGTGCGCCTCATGGCCGTGGGCGTCGGGCGGAATCTTGCTGCCGTCGATGACGTGCCAGTCGAGGCGGGTTGGCGAACCTTCGATGCGGAACGGAAAGGCCTCGGCCACATTGACACCCGCCGCCCGGGCTTCCCGTTCGATGAATGCGTCAAGCTGGTCGAAGGGCACGGCTTGACTGATGGGTCGCTCCTGCCACCGATCGACCTCGGCGCTGACCAGCAGTGTCGCCCCCGAGGTTGTGCCCTGATGCCGCCCCGCGACCGCGCCGCCTTGGCCGTCGGGTGTCGATAACCAAAGCTGCCCATCCCAGATGGTCACCTCGCCGCCAAGACCCTCCAGCGCGCCAAGGCCGTAGAGGCCCGCCCGGCCAATCATCGGCGCCAGGTCGACCCGACGGTCGGTGCGCCCCATGTGCATGATCTCTCGCAGGGCACCGTGGACGGTCACAGCCGTAGTGAATGGCTCGGGCGTTGAAAGCGCGACCGGCTGCGCCGGTGCTGGGGAGCGGACCTGCGTGGCGGTCTTCGTGCAGCTGGCCCCAAGTAGCAGGATCAGCAGGAGGGGGAGTGTTGTCTTGTAGTTCTTCATCATGGTGGGCGAAGCTATCAGACATTAGTTGCGCCCGCAACTATCTGTTGCTATACCTCACACCATGAAGGCAGAAAGCCAAACTGAAGAACTGAGGAGGACGGTCCAGCTGTTCGTCCGTCACCTCGGACTGCTGGATGTGCGGCGGACCCCCTGCGGCCATCCTCTCTCGGTGGCGCAGGCCCACGCCCTCATGTTTCTCAGGGCCCAACCACCTGAAGAAGCCCCCCCGTCCCAGCAGGTCCTGGCGGACCACCTGCAGCTCAACAAGAGCACGGTCACTCGGCTGTTGCGGCAACTGAAGAGCCGACACCTCGTACAGCTCGAGACCTGCCCGGCCGACAAACGCGCAAAGCGCATCCACCTCACCGAGCAAGGTCGCCAGACCGCGGCCAATGTGAATCGCACGAGCCAAGAGCTGTTCGGAGCGGTGCTAAGCAACCTCCCGGAAGCGAGTCGTGAAGGTGTCATACAGGCCGTCCAGGAGCTCACGCTCGCCATCCAACAAAGACATGAGGGGAACTCGCCGTGAAACAAATCTCAGTGATCGCCATCTTGCTTTTCACTTGGGGCTGTGGGGCATCTGAGACCGCAGCGACGAGTCCTCTCGACACAGACTCAGCGCCGGAAAGCCTCGTCGGCAGCCCCGAGGTCGAGGTCTTTGGCTCCTTGCAACAGATCTTCGCCCTCGGTGACCTCAGCGCGACAGCCAGCCTCGCCGAGCACGGAGACAGCCCACAGACAGTAGGGCTCGGCGCCATCTCGGGCTTGCGCGGAGAGATCACCATCCTGGGTGGCGAGAGCTGGCTCGGCTACCCAGAGGGCGAAGATGCCATCAGCGTCGTTCAGGAAAGCGGCCCTGAGGAAGAGGCGGCCCTGCTTGTGATCAGTGAGGTCCCCGAGTGGGTGAGCTTCACCCTGGAGCAAGACACCCCCTACGACGACCTCGCAGAGGTCATCGCCGACATCCTCGAGACCGCTCACTGGCCAGACACCGGGGCCCTCCCGCTCAAGATTGAAGGCGCTATCAAGCGCGTTGATTGGCACGTCATCGACGGCTCCCGCTTGCCAGAAGGCCAAGCCAGCCATGAGGACCATGAGAATGCCGCCGTGAAAGGCACCCTGGTCGACGGCTCGCCGATCCTCATCGGCTTTTATTCAACCCAACACGCGGGCGTCATCACCCACGGCGGCGTCCGGCTTCACATTCACGTCGTCGACGCGGAGCGCCAGATCTCTGGCCACGTGGAAGATGCCCTCATTGGTGCCGGTTCAGTGGTGCGCCTTCCCGCTCCAATCCCCTAGTTTTATGGAGAACTCATGAAGAACAACGCTTTACGCCTATTCCTTGCGACAGCCTTGCTGGCTGGATGCAACACAGACAAGCCGACTTCGGATGGCGACACCGTCGATGACACGGGCAGCTCGACCGGCTTCAATTACGAAGACGTGGAGTTTCCGGCACACTTTGGCGTCGCTGCCACAGGCGGAATGGGTGGTCCCTCTGTCCTGGACATGGACAACACGCCCGAAGACAACCCCATCACCAACGATGGGGCAAACCTTGGCCGCCACTTGTTCTACGACACGAACCTCAGCGCCAACGGCACCATCGCCTGCGCCTCCTGCCACAAGGCAGAGTTTGGCTTCTCCGACGACAAGGTGCTCAGCGAGGGCTTCGATGGGGGCGAGACGGGCCGGCACTCTATGTCGCTCACCAACGCGCGCTTCTATGCTCCCGGGATGTTCTTCTGGGACCAGCGCGCCGAGACCCTGGAGGACCAGGTGCTCATGCCCTTTCAGGACCCTGTGGAAATGGGGATGACCTTGGAGACCTTGGTAGCGGCCGTCGAGGGGCAGGATTTCTACCCCGGGTTGTTTGAGAAGGCCTTCGGAGACTCCGAGGTGAGTTCGGAACGAATCTCCCTGGCCCTGGCCCAGTTCGTTCGCAGTCTGGTCAGCTTCGGCAGCCGGTATGACGAGGGACGTGCACAGGTCTCGTCAGCAACGGTTGATTTTCCGAATTTCACGGAGCAGGAGAACCTGGGAAAGCAGATCTTCATGAACACCCCGATGGGGCCTAATGGGGCGGGCTGCGCCGTGTGCCATCAGGGCGAGACCATGTCGGCTGTCGAGGCGAACAACAACGGGCTCGACGCCAACTCGGACGACGACCCTGGCTATGGCGAGATCACGGGCCTCTCTTCTGACATGGGAACGTTCAAGGTCCCGTCCCTTCGAAACGTTGCTGTCCGTGCGACCTTCATGCACGACGGGCGCTTCACGTCCCTGCGGGAGGTCATCGACCACTATGGCGACTCCGTCGAGGCCCATCCGAACCTGGGAATGCCCCTGAATATGCACGCTCCGAACCTCTCGGAGACTCACCGCGACGCCCTCCTCGCCTTCTTGGAGGCCCTCACCGATCACGACATGTTGACCGATCCGAAATTCGCAAACCCGTTCCTCTAGACGGCGACAGGCGAACAGCGGCAGGCGGCCGCACAACGAAGACGTAGGTGATGAGAAGCCCAAACGAAGTGAGCCCCACACGACCGTGTGGCCGTGCGGGGCTCAAGCCTCTGGGCACGAGCGCTGTTCGCTACTTCTTGAGGATCTTCATCCCCCTCAGAATCCCACGCATGTCGCCTCGGTCAATGTCCGCGACAGCCCCGTCCACATCGTCTGCATAGGCTTACCTTCTATCTATTGCGGACATCTGAGGCGTCAATCGGGATTGGAAACGAGTCCACAACGGGTGGTTTGGGGTGTCTGGCGTTGGCCGAACGACCATCCCGCAACCGCAACCCACCGAGGGTGGCAAGCGAGAGGAGCAACACACCCGCAGCGGGCATCAGCCCCGCTTCGCGCCAGACGACGTAGCCCGCCATCACCAACACAAAACCGGCAAAAACCTTGCGCAGCATCTGCGCTGGGACACGCTTGGCCAATGCTGCTCCCCCAATGCTCCCTGCGACGGCGGCGACCGTGACCACGAGGGCGAGCTGCACATCGATGGACACATGCGCTGCATGGCCGGCAAAGGCCGCAAAAGACTTGAGCGCGATGACCATGAGCGAGGTGCCCACCGCCTTGTGCATCTCCATACCGCCGAGAAGCACCAGAGCTGGCACCACCAGGAAGCCGCCGCCCGCGCCCACGAGCCCGGTGGCCCCACCGACCACGAGACCCTCGGCGATCACCAGCCCGACTGCCAGTGGCTTCTCTTTGTTCGCCTTCAGCTCACTCCGCCCACGAAACATCGCCAACGCGGTCACCACCATCATGGCGGCAAAGAGCAATAGGAGCGTGGTGCCAGAGAACCAATCGGCCGCGAGCCCGCCCAAGTAGGCCCCGACCATGGCGGTCGCAGAGAAGATCGCCCCAGTCCGCCATTCGACGTGGCCTCGCCGGGCGTGGGGAATCAGGGCAAAGAGCGACGTCGCACCCACCACAATCAGCGAAGTGGCGATGGCCTCTTTGGCCGGCAGCCCGGCTCCATAGGCCAGCACCGGAACCGCGAGGATGGAGCCGCCGCCCCCAAGCAGTCCAAGGGAGAGACCGATCAATGTGGCCAAAAATGCAACCATCAACATGGGGCGCCCGCCTTGGTCTCGACGACCCGAGCGGACTGGGCGACCTGCTTGGGACGATGAATAGTCTTGTGACCCACCATCCCCACGAACATGAACACGACGAACACGGCAGCAGATGACCCAAATCCGGCCAGCGAGACCAGCCCCGGTCCCGGGCAGAAGCCACCCAGGCCCCAACCAACGCCGAAGAGCGCCGCGCCGCCGGTGACTAGACGAAGTGACGACGCCGATGCCAATACCCCATGATAACGCACCTGGTGAACACGGGGTGGCGCCGCCAAAGCAGCCATCCGTTCCAATAACCAAGCACAAAGCCTTAGCCTAAAAACTGATTTAAAATAAACTGTAAGAATCTGCAGCGTCACACGACAAACTCTCATAAGTCGCACAAAACCAAAGGAGAAAGTCACTATGAGCACTATTACTGAAGGTATCAAAGCTGGATTTATTGGCACCGTGGCCATGTCGGCCATTATGTTTGCTAAGGATATGATGGGCGTTATGCCCGAGCTAAACGTTATTCACATGCTAGCCAACATGATGGGCATGTCTGTCCTCATGGGCTGGGTGATGCACTTTATGATTGGCTCCTTGGTATGGGGCGTTGGCTTTACCATTATCTACACCCTATTACCGGGAAAATCTGCCACCACCAAAGGTATTAGCTTTGGCGTACTGGCTTGGTTAGGCATGATGGTTATGGTGATGCCTATGGCAGGCGCAGGCCTATTTGGCCTTAACATGGGCATCGTTGCTCCCATGATGACGCTGATGTTGCATATTGTATTTGGCTGGGTGATGGGCCGTGTATTCACTTCTCAATCCATAGCCGATGATAGCGAGCCCAAAACAGTTTAAAGGTGTCTTTTAACTCTTAGGCTGGCATTCCATAAACAGTTGGCTGCCAGCCGTTTTTAGTTTTTGTAGCCCTGTATTATTTTGAATAATCGCTCTTAACAACTTAAGGTAGAGCCTCACTATGAGCAAAGAGCATGAGCCATGACCGCACTGAAGTTTTCCGCTTCTCACGCCCTAGATTGGACGCAGGATGAAGCATTTATGAGCGAGCTGCGCCAACAAATGTTGAAATTTGCAAGTTTACAACTGCAAGACACGAGCCTTGCCGAAGACGCCGTTCAAGAGGCTTTTATCGGCGCATTAAAAAACCAACAAACGTTCGGCAGAAGGTCTGCATTTAAAACCTGGGTGTTTGCCATACTTAAACACAAAATCATTGATGTAATACGCGGCAATCATCGCCTTGTGCCCAGCAGCTCTATGCAAGATGATGATGAACAAACAAACCTAGAAGTGTGGGACCAGCAATTTGATGAACGCGGTTATTGGCATTTATCCGAACGCCCAACACCCTGGCCACAGCCCAGCGAAAGCGCCGCTAACAATCAATTTTGGTTAGTATTTGAAGCGTGTTTAGAAGGCCTGCCTGGCCAATACAGAAGAGCCTACATGATGCGTGAATTCATTGGCTTAAGCACCGCTGAAATATGTGAGCTGCTAGAAACAAATGAAACCAGCCTTAACGTATTGCTTTACCGAGCCCGTTCAAAGCTTAGAAAATGCCTTCAAACAAACTGGTTCGATAAGGGAGCTTAATGATGATGAATTGCAAATCTACCACCCAGCTTCTATCACAAGCACAAGACCGAAAGCTTACCATGAGAGAAAAAGGCGGCGTTACATTACACACCATTATGTGCAAGGGCTGCCGTAATTATGGCAAACAAGTGCAGCAGCTGAGCAACTTATCTAAGCAGTTTGTTGAGCCTGTAAACTTGGCCGACAAGGACAAAGGGGGCTCCTAGCCTCTCATTTCTTGTCTTGATCGGTACTTTTTGTAGGCTCTTTTGGGCCTGGCCTCGGTTGAATTCCCTAGGCACAGCATGGTTAGCTGGTAACTTACGTCGAGTGCCAGCTAATCATCCACGCTTCTATATCTTCAGCGGGCATTGGCCTTCCCATCCAATAGCCTTGCCCTTCGTCGCATCCAAGTTCTTTCAAAGTGTTCCATACAGCTTCGTCCTCTATCCCCTCCGCGACGACATGCATACCGAGTTTATGCGCCAACATAATTGAATGATTAAGCAGCAATGTGTGTATGTTGGTACGCTAACTATTTGGTACAATGCTTTCAGACTAGCCAGTGTTGATTTGCATGCACAAGTTCCTGCTTAATCGGTCCGTGATTTCTGGGATACGATCCCGTTTCACGAGGAGTGAACGCGAACTTGCGCTTGTTCTGAGTGTAAATACGATTTAAAAAGTGAACAAGATTTACTAAATGAGGCCAATATGATCAGCGTGACCACCTTCGGAACCATCACAGCTGCAATCGTCGTGGGTGCTGTCGGCTGGAGCTTCACGGAGTACTGCATTCACCGTTGGCTCGGCCATGACCGGCGTTTTCTGCGCAACCCGTTTGGCGTCGAGCATCAGACGCACCACAGCAAGGGCAACTACTTCGCGCAGTGGTGGAAGAAGGCAGGTGCTGCAATCGCGGCCATTGCCCTGCTTTGGTGGCCAGCGACGGTGCTGCTGGGCGCTGTGTACGGGTCGGCCTTCATCTTCGGCTTCGTCGCGTTCTACCTCTACTACGAAATCTTGCACCGCGTGGAGCATGTCTTTGAGGCCAGCACCGCGTACGGCCGCTGGGCCCGGGCGCACCACTTTTTTCACCATTTCCACGATCCGTCTCGCAACCACGGTGTCACGTCGCCGGTTTGGGATCATGTCTTTGGAACGTACAGCGCGACCGACGTGATTCGCGTGCCGGAGAAGCTCGCACCGTTGTGGCTGATCGAACCCACAACCGGCGACGTCTGGCAGCACTTGCAGCCGACTTGGGTGCTTCGAAAGCTGAAAAAGCGAGCCCCCAAGCGCGCTCCGACCATCGTCGCGTGACAGGCGAAATGTCAGTTAATTGTGCCTGGAGAATTCATCCAAAAGAAAAGATACGCGCTCACTCAGAATAACGCCAAACAGCGACCCGCATAATAAAACCTAACTAAAATTAACACCTTACAGGTTTATAGTTTGTCCAATGAAAAACATTACCAAAACACCACTAATCCGGGTATTCGCAGTAAACTCATTTAACACATAATTCACGTTAATGGTTTACGAAGGCTGTCCAGGCTGCCACAATGTATATATTCAGGCCTGCGCACCAGCCTTTGAAACGGAAAGGGAAAAATACTTATGTTATCAAATTTAGCTATAGCCGAAGAAACAGAGTCCGGGGAACTCGTTATGGAGCAACGCTATTCAACACTTGAGTACGCTCTTTTCAGGCTAGACATTGCAACGAGCACCATGTCCATTCAGTCGTGCGCCCATACGCTCTATTGTGTTTTAAAGCAGCATTTCGCCCTCGAGGATAACTCGGCAGCGTTTTTCTCGAGCATTCAGGACCTGGCTTCCAACAGCCAGGTACGAATTTGGGCACTCCGCAAAGAGCATCCCATCCTACTGAAGCGAGTCAATCAGCTGGCATTAGGCGAGATACAAGCAAAAACAAATTCCGCGCTTCGATTGTATGCTCGCGAACTGATTGGAGCAATTCGTCAACACGAAGCCGTAGAGACGCAGACATATTTCGAGGGCCTCTACAATGAGCTTGGTGGCCAAGGCTAGGCACTTCTGTTTTCGTTTTCTAACAAGGAGTTGGCCTAACGACTTTGCCCCAACGAAAAAGGGTTCTGTCGCAAACTCAAAGCGCCAACGAACACCAACGTTCCGTTTGTAATGCTGTGCCTGAGCCGCCAACAAGAGAGCGTAGTTCACAACCCATCGGTCAAGGGTTGAATGGTCTACATCTATACCGCGTTCGGCAATAAGCTCTTTAATCTCGCGATAGCTTAGTTTGTATCGAAGATACGACCGAATCGAGGTAAGAATGATATCTTTGGGGAAATGACGACCTGAGAATTTCATAGCGAAATTTAGCAGCCGCTAATGGTTCTAGCGAGTTTGCGACAGAACCCTCTTAATTTCCGTTCTTCATCTGAACCGACATTACCGGACGATTTGCATGAGCCAACACTCTCTCTGTATGGGTTCCCCACAAGAAGTCGTGAAAACTGTCTTGCCCATTGGTCGCCATCACAATCAAGTTTGCATTCACCTCATCCGCCAGCGCATCTACAGCTTTTTCTAGTTTTTCGACACGACAATGTTTCTCAAATTGCCATTCCTTATCTCTTGGCAGACGAATTCTTTCCAGGTCGCACTTTCCTTCCGCACCCAACAAGTGGACCGTGGCATTTTCGATTCCTGCCCCATCCATAAACTTCGAGAGCGCATCAAATGCGGTATCAGCTGCTTCTTGCGTTTCTACAGGGATCAATACGTTTTCTAAGCGAATATTTCCATCCTCACGGGCGATGAGGCCGCGTTCACCAATAGGTAATAGAAGCGTCGGAACATCCGTATTTCTAGCCAATGAAACCGCGGGACTTCCGGATAACCAATGCACAACTCCCCGACCGCGATGAGTTCCGACCACTAAGAGATCAGGACCCAACTTACGAATGCCGTCCAAAACGGTATCAATCAGGTCCTGGCAGCATTCATGTTTGACCACAGAGTGGTCTACATCCGACGGTTCTATATCCCAACGAGAAACGATACTTGAAATCGGGGGTAAAGAAACTTGCTCGTCTGTAAGCACAAGCGAAATCAACTTCCCTTTTCCTTTTGCTGCAATCGCAATACCATGGCTAAAAGCCACGCCTCCATTGGGGTGAAGGTCAGTTGGATGTGCAATCACATAGGTATCTTCCAAAGTTCTGATCTCCGAGA
Organism: Deltaproteobacteria bacterium; assembly: GCA_018668695.1. Taxonomy (NCBI): domain Bacteria; kingdom Pseudomonadati; phylum Myxococcota; class Myxococcia; species Deltaproteobacteria bacterium. The sequence continues at coordinate 4,097 of JABJBS010000371.1, read as the reverse complement.
GTGACTGAACCGATTTAGAAATAACCATTTCGCCAACCCCATCAGTGGGAGCGAAAAGATTAAGAGGCAATCTGAAATAACGACCACCATTCGCCTCTTCTTTCGGTAGCCGGCCAGCATCTATATTCACTTGTACACTTTGAAATAAGAGCTTTGGTGCCTTGAGAAGAGCATCCCGAGCATTGCGAAATTCTACAAATTCTTCACAAGATGTGTTGGCTTGAAGTTGAATATTTGCAGATTTGGATGCTCCAATGGTGGTTTCGTATCGCAAATCTCTGTCACCAGGCTGATAGTCATGCCCCACAAATACTCTTGTCTCATCGGGAAGCGTATAAAGTTTGTTTTGAACGGAGTCGTAGAGGTCTTTGGCACTGCCCTTCGGAAAGTCGCACCGCCCGGTTCCAAAGTCTTCAATAAACAAAGCATCACCGGTAAATACAGCATCATCAATTTTGAAACTGATACAGGCTGGGGTGTGCCCAGGCGTATGAAGCACGGTGATAGGAAGTGAACCGGCCATAAGAACCTCTTGGTCCTTTAACAATTTATCGAATTGACTACCGTCGGTCGCAAAATCAGCATTAAGGCTCAGCGCGGCCTTAAACGTTTCTTGAACGGCAACGATATGTTCACCAATAGCGATTTGAGCGTCTAGATGCCGCCTCAACAATTGCGCTGACGAAAGATGATCCGCATGAGCATGAGTCTCAAGAACAAAGTGAACATTGAGGTCAGTTTCTCGCACAAAGTTCAAAAGCATCATCGCTGAATCTGTTTGGGTCACCGATCCAACGGGGTCGTAATTCAAAACGGGATCGATGATAACAGCATCGAGAGTTGCTGGGTCCCAAACAACATAGGTCAGCGTTGAAGTGGCATTATCAAAATAGGTTTTTAAATTCATGATGGTCTCCTACTAGAATAGAGCCCATCGAAAAAGAAACGATTCAAGATTTGGTTAAATTCGAGAACTTTTGTTCAACAAAATACAGATGTTACGAGTTTGTAACATAAACAGAGGTATTAGAGTGAGTATTGTTTCTGTGCCTGGTGCCGAAGCAGGCGGCGTACATACCGGCCAGTGGGAGGGATGCGAAACTGTCCCATGGATTCAAGTGGATGAATCCATTTCAACACCGCATCCCTATGGTGAGAACTCTTCCTACGAATACACAATCAATACGCCAGCTGGCGCCATTGGCATTCGTGTTCACTTTAGATGTTATGAAAAGGTTCTGTCGCAAAATCAAATCCGACGTAAAGTATCTCCATTGTTGCAAATGGCCTGACGCAAGAAGCGTAGAGCTACCTTCGGATGTAGGTCCCATCAAAGCGCCAACAAGGGAGCGTGGTTCACAACCTATCGTTTAAGAGTTGAATGGTCTGCATCGATACCGCGTTCGGCAATAAGCTCTTTAATGTGCCTAGGTTTGCTTTATGATTTGAGCCTGGGAAATCCGGATGTGTATGTGGCGGTGATTGATTCAGCGATTGAAATCACCCACCCAGAATTTGCGGATTCGGTGAAGGCTCCCTTTGATGCCTACGCCAATGATAACGATCCAAGCCCCGAACCCGGTGAGTTTTGTTTTGAGGCTGCGGATACCAGCCTTTGCGATATTCATGGCACGGCGGTTTCCGGCATTGCTGTCGCACGTGCCAACAACGAAGAGGGGATTGTGGGGCTTTGTCCCGAATGCTCTCTTATTCCCATCAAGCTGCTCGGTGAATATTACGCGCCGCTTTCGGGAGATGTGGCGGCTTTTGAACATGCCATCGACAATGGCGCGTGGGTGATTAACAACTCCTGGGGTTACAGCGATTACATGCCGGTTTCCGATACGCTTCGCGCCGTGATTGTACGTGCATCCACACAAGCACGGGATGGGCTTGGCGCGGTGGTGGTGTTTGCGGCAGGCAATGAAGACCGGGAAATATTAGACGACGAGTTGGCGGCGATCCCAGAAGTGTTATCGGTGACGGCCATCGACCATTATGGCAACCCAACACCTTATACGAATACGGGTGCGTCTGTGGATATCGCAGCACCTTCGGCCACGGTGTCGGCTTCGGTCAACGGCGGTTATACGCAGAGCTTTGGCGGCACGTCAGCCGCTGCGCCCGTGGTCGCCGGTGTGGCGGGGCTGATTTTATCGATTCATCCGGAATATACTGCGCAGCAGGTCCGTGAGCTCATCACTGGCTCGGCCAAGAAGGATGGACGCGTCACATTTGATGAGAATGGGCATCACCATACGTTTGGCTTTGGGTTCTTAAGCCCGGCAGGCATTGTGAATGTGTGGTATCCGCCAATAGCGGTTGAGGATCCAGACCCTCTACCCGAAGAGGGCGGCTGTGGGGCTCTGGAGAGTAAGCCTCTGGCACTGCTCTTATTGGTTCTATGGGTTTACCGACGGCTTAGAGGTACTGCCAGCGCAGTTTGAGATTACCACCGCCACTGCCCGACACGTCATTGGCGTTACAGTTGTCTTGACCATCTTGGTAGTATTCTTCCACCCGTAGCTTGATGGTTTTGCCATCTTCAAGCTGAATAATGAATGGCACGTCGGTGGTTGCTACGCAGCCAGCATATGACCACCAATTGCTCATAAAAACCTGTGGGCTACCCAGGCCATAGCTATCTTGGATAAGCGTGCAATCGGCAGTGTAAAAATTGTCTTCGTAAAACGTCAGGTTTTCTGGAACCGATGCAATGGTGTCGTAGTCGTTTTCTAGTAGAACCGATGCAGCCACGCAGGACGGGCCGCCGCTGCCGCTGTTGAGTCTTAATTTGAAACGATGCGCCGCAAGGTGCCAATCCATAGATTCCAAGGATTCATTGTCGTTGATTTCTACTTTTTCAGCCCCGGTTTCAGTAAAGCGAATGTAGATCCAGGGATTGCTGGACGAGTTGCCAAAACCACCTGCGGTGGCATCTACAAATGTTACCCAGTTCTCTGATTCACGTTGTGTGGTCACTGTGGTTGTTGCCACTGAGTTTTGCAGTGAGAGATCAAGAACCATGTCGTCGACGCATTGGATGTCTTTGAGCTCGCTGCAGATGGGATCTGGTGTGTTCGTTGGTTCTGGGTTGTCTTCAGGTGTGGTTTCGCTGCCGCAGGCGGTGAGCAGGCCAATGAAGAGGACGGCGGACAGGGCGGATTGATAGGGCATTTTCATCATGAAAGCTTCCTAACCCAGAATAAATGAGTCGGCAACCAGAGATGGTGAGAGCCTTTTCCTGATTAACGTCATAGGTTATGGCGCAGAGAAGCTACCAAGAAACGAGAACCACTTTGATAAGCGACCGAAAATCCCCAAACCCTGAAGACTTTGCCACTTTGAAGACTGAAGGCATTTGTTTTAGCACTGTGATTGATTTGGGTGAAAACTACGAAGTTTATGATTTTACAAAGGGTTATGATGCCCAGCGGGTGTTGGCTTCACCTTATGGGGTAGGCCGATACGATGAGCACCGTCCGGGGATGTATGAAGGCGAGCAGTTTTTAGAGGATCAGCGTGATGTTCATGTGGGCGTGGATTTAGCGGGTCCGGTTGGTGAGCCGGTGCATGCTTTTTACGCAGGAAGTATTTTTAAGCTTGGCGACAATGCGCTGCGTTACGATTACGGCCCAACGATTATAACCCGTCACGGGTGGCACGAGCAGGTAGTGTATGCATTGCATGGGCACCTATCTCGCGAGAGCCTGAAAAAGTGGTCTGTTGGTGATACCTTCGAGGCCGGTGAAGTTTTGGCCTGGCTCGGTTGCGAAGAAGAAAATGGCGGTTGGAATTCTCATCTTCACTTTCAGCTGAGTCTCATGGAACCAGATACCCATGATTTGCCAGGTGCCGTGAACCGAAGCGACAGAGCCTGGGCGCTGCGAGCTTTTCCGGATCCAAGGTTGGTGCTTGGACCGCTTTATTAATCCCCGCCCGATTTAAAGTGCCTAGGCGCTAAAGCCTTGCACCCGATGCAGCCACCCCGGGCGTATAGGTCCGATAAGAGGTGGGTCGGTCCATCACGCGCTTACGGCGCCTCCCACTCATCGGGGTCGATCTCCCGCCCACTGGGGTTCTCGAGTTCCAATGCC
>JABJBS010000370.1 GCA_018668695.1 Deltaproteobacteria bacterium | reverse complement strand
AGGGCTCTAGCCTCGCTACAATTGACTACAAATTCACCATCGGCAACAACTTCAGAAAGCTCCACCGCAGCCTCAGCATTCTAAGTAAACACCTTAACGATGCGTCATGGCTTCGAATAATCCCATCGGGCGTATATCTCAAACCTTGTTCTGGCCAGATCGCCTTCTGGTCACAGTGCGCACCAATAGCATCTACGCGCAGCCTTTGTGATAGGCGTTGGTCCAGATGGGCTTGTCGGAGTGATTCATAAAGCTGACCACCGGAGTCCTCCGGTGGCACTCTTGCTTTAATCAACAATATCACAAAGCTCTGAAACTTCTTCAAGCTGAGAAATCTCGTCGTCATCACTGGCTGGTTCGTCGCCTCCGCCACACCCAAGCTTAAAACAGATCAATAGGATTAGCGTGTAAATAGCGTTTGTAGGGTCATAGCCTAAACTCTTGCCTCATCTTCATAGTCGACCCAATGCGTCACTTGACAAGCGAGCCTATCAAAAACGAGGGAGCCTGAATCTATAACGTCATGCCTAAGACTAGCGCGAAATCAAAATATTCTGATCTCAATCCACCCGGATCGAGGTCTCCCCGCCGGCTCTCATCTGCTACTACTTCTTCATTTTCATATCGAGACTGAGATCTCGAGCTGCCTTCGTCATAAAGAGGCTAAGGATATCCGACGCAGAATTTCCGCCTCCTCCATTACCACCGCCCAACATAACTTCCGGGACCCATTTCTGCTTGGCAATCGCCTCGGCAAAGCGCTCATTCACAACAATATACGCATCTAGTTTTTGCTGTAAAGCGCCATCCGCCTGCATCACCAAACGCTTATAGGCTGCATCACCCTCACCACGCAGGACTTGTTCCTGCTTATACTCAGAAGCTGCAAACTTCTTCTGCTCTGCCTCAAGTTTATTCTGGAGAGCAACCTCGACTTTTTGAGCAGCAGAAATAACAGCGACCTGCTTCGCTTTTTCGGCATCAACGACGGCCCGCTCCTTTTCAACTTCCTTCTCGTACTTAGCCTTCATGACGTTGGCCTTACCTTCTTCTTCTGCCGTAATCGCATCTTGCTTAGCACGTTCCGCATTGGCAATCGCAGTAATAATAGCCATGGTGGCTTCTCGTTTTGCTGAAATCTGGTCGAGGGTTTTATCTTCAAAGTCCCAATCGGTAATCTGATAACCACTGACTAAGATACCATAGGTTTTTAAATCGTTATCCGAATGAATCGCCTGCCCATCCTCACCGAAATCAATAACCGGGACATTTTTCTCAACTGATTTGCCCGTACTTTCATCCGTTTGAACGGTTCTCTCGAGGCGTGTCTTGTATTTCCCATTTTGCAACTGGTCCCGGCTCCACTCGATAAAAGTTCCTCGCTTTTCAGCGTAAGCCGACTCAGAAGTCATCAAGCCTGCCGTGAGGTTTTGAACTTCTTCGGTCACTGTCTTTAAAAGTTTCATGGCAACGCCGGTGTTCGAGCGAAAGCTTTTATGGAGTTCCAACATTGTGAGTTCATCTTGCGGGAGGTTAAATCGAGCTTTCCCGTAAATTTTACCAGTACCGCCATCCTGATAGCGAACCGGGATACCTTCTTGATCGATGGTTGCTGAACCCATTGCTTCAGTTTTATCAAAATCGAAAGTAATCACGTCACGGTAGACCGAGGAGCGCCCGAACCAAAGTGGGTAAAGACCTGGCTCAAATTGTAAAACCATAGTGCCCGTTGGATACTGAATCACTGTCCGGTTACCCGCATCATTGATACCAACCAGCTGAGGCGCCATAAAAGCAATACCGCCAAGCACCACTATTGTCGTCATCATTTTTCTTAAAAAACCAGACACCATTTCTTTATCCATCTCTAACTCCTCATTGACGGCCACCCTGTAAAATCAAACGGGGTGGCTACACTATCGAAAACATCGATGCGTTTTTATAGATTGGGAACTTCAAGGGTCCATCGTGATCTAAGACATCAATCATGCTGACCCGAAACAACGATTCAATAGGCTGTATACCTAGGCATCGAGAACCTACGTCCCATAAATTGAAAGCGAGGTCCAATGAGGCGAGCTGCATCCATCTACACCGAGCCACGACAAAGGTCATATCTCCTTGAACAGGGGATACCTGGGAAAACAATGGTTATAATTACAGTAACTTATGCGAAAAACTAGCCGGAATTAGATCGCCTTGAAAAACGGGATTCGCTAAGTCCGTAAAACACTATGTCGTCCATTTTCGCCTGTAAGAGAAAAATTCAGACGCCTACCCCACAAGCCTACGCTCGAAGCCAAGCTCGGTTCCGACCTGAACACGCACCGGTTCATCAACGAGCCAGTGAACACTGGAAGATGCTAACAGCCTCACTCGAACTGATTCTCAAGATAGGACTGCGCTTAAGTCTTACGTTTGATGAAGAGCCTAGCACGACAGTCGTCGCAGGCAATGCCACATTCACCTGGTAAAATGGTTCCCTTTAGATAGAACTCAACCATCAAGCCGGCGCTGCGCAAATTCAGATTAACTGAGCCGGCTATTTGAAAAATAAACCGCACTTCACTCTAATCGAGACATAGGTCAGAGTAGAGTT
>JABJBS010000369.1 GCA_018668695.1 Deltaproteobacteria bacterium | reverse complement strand
TTTTACTGGGATCTGATTTGAATTTCGCAGCCCCCACTCAGGAGTATTGTGTTTCTTACGCGGAGCAAAAGGGTTTAGATCCCGCCAAAGTTCTTATTGATGACGGCTGGCAGGTCCTTTTTGAAAACGTCGACCATTACGATTACAACTTTACGCCGATTAACTTCATGTTAGACGGGCAAAATATGGCTTATGTTTGGTCCGATGCCGCTAACGACGGAACAACGACCTCGCTCAATCAAGCTTTGCAGAAGTTGTTGGATTAAATTTTATGGGTGATTCAATTGTCTTGGCCAGTACCTCCAAGTGGCGCGCCGACATGTTGAAAAGGCTGGGCTTGAGTTTTACTCAGGTCGCGCCGGATTTCGATGAAGCGGCGGTGCACGGTTCTCCTGAAGAAGCGGCGATGGCGTGCGCTCTGGGTAAAGCGCGTGCAGTTGCCCAAAACCTTACGGAAGGCTGGGTTATTGGGTCTGACCAGGTGGCGGACCTTGAAGGAACGCGTTTGAATAAGCCGTCCGATGTAGCAGAAGCCGCCGAGAGGCTGGAGCAGCTCTCGGGCAAGTGGCATGCCCTCCATACCTCAGTGGTTTTAGTTAACGCCGCATCGGGCCTTGAGTTCAGTTCGCTTACGACGGTCCGATTGAAAATGAAGACGTTGTCAAAATCTCAAATCGACTATTACATTGGTGTGGACCAACCTATTGGGTGTGCAGGTGCTTATATGATTGAGGGTTTGGGTGTTGCGCTTTTTGAGGAGATTCAGGGGTGCGATGAATCCGCTATCGTTGGGCTGCCGTTGATTGCCTTGTGTGAGTTACTGAGAAAAGCGGGTATTGAGCCTCTGAGTTGATCACCATTCGCCCTGGCTTGGCATGGAGAGCCAGGGCTCTTGTGGAGCTAAGGCCTCACCTTTTTGAAGCAGTTCCACAGATATTTGATCTGGCGAGCGTACAAAGGCCATTCTCCCGTCGCGTGGTGGACGTAGAATGGTAACACCTGCATCTTGGAGTTTTTGGCAAAGTGCATAAATATCGTCTACCGCATAGGCGAGGTGACCAAAGTTTCTACCACCGCCGTAGGGCGCTTGTTCATCCCAGTTATGGGTGAGCTCGATTTCTGGCTCCCCAGGTGCTGTTGCGAGAAAAACCAACGTAAATCGGCCCTTTTCCACATCTTTACGACGAGTTTCTACGAGGCCTAGCTGATCCACGAAAAAAGTGACGGCCGTGTCGAGGTCAAATACTCGAATCATTGTGTGGAGGTATTGCATTGCTTGAGCCTTTGGATTGGGTACGACGTGACTTCCTAACATAGCTTTTTAAAAGTCGATACTTACTCTGGTGCAATTGTTGTTCTTAAGGTATCGCTCACTCAATGACTCGACGAATTTGCATGGTGGCCTACACCCATTATCACACAGATGCGCGCCCCCGGCGTACCGCTGAAGCTTTAGCGGCGCGGGGTGATCATGTGGATTTTTTGTCTTTGGAGACGCCGATTCCTACGGGAACCGAAATCCTCAAGGGAGTTCACATTGAGCCGTTGTCGGTTGGTCGGTATCGAGGCGGCGCGAAGGGGCAATACCTCAAGAGTTATCTAAAGTTTTGGCTCAAGGCATTGGTGGAGGTAACGCGCAGACACATGCGGCAGCGTTACGATGTCATCTATTTTCACACCATGCCGGATTTTATCGTCTTTGCCGGAGCTTTGGCCCGACTTGGTGGGGCGAAAGTCATTCTCGATGTTCACGATATGATGCCAGAGCTTTATCAGTCTAAGTTCGGCATTGAAGACACGCATCCACTGGTTCGGGCCCTGAAGCTTCAAGAGCGTCTTAGCTGCCGTTTTGCAGATCATGTCGTTTGTGTGCACGAGCCACATCGGCAACTTCTTGAATCACGTGGGTGCGTTAAGAATGACATTTCCGTTCTGCTGAATTTGCCGGATCCATCTGTTTTTGATGGGCATGAAGACAATAGCGAGTCGACTGATATTATCGAGAACCCTCGGCTTGTCTATCATGGAACCGTAGCTTCTCGGCTGGGGCTCGATGTTGCCGTGCGCGCTCTGGTTCTTGTCCGCGAAAAGTTTCCTGGGGCCACGTTGGATATCTACGGCAGCGGAGATGCTATTGAAGATGTTAGGGCAGCTGTAAAAGATACCGGGCAAGAAAGCGTTGTTTCTCTTACGGGTGAGTTTTTTCCGGTACAAGATATCCCGAAAATGCTCCAAGGAGCCTCTTTGGGAATCATTCCAAACCGCTTAGATGTGGCTACAGACATGATGCTGCCCGTGAAATTGCTTGAGTACCTATATTTAGGAATTCCGGTTGTCGCACCGGGCTTAAAGGCGATACGTCATTACTTTTCTGAGGATGCCGTGGCTTATTATAAGCCGGGTGATGAAACTGAAATGGCCAATGCTATTATCTCAGTGCTGTCTGACCCCAAGCGACGAGAAGTTCAAAGAGAGCAGGCCAAGACATTTTACGCTGAGCACTCCTGGACGTTCGCTAAAGAGCGATTGTTTGAAGCGATTGATTCCTTTTGATTCGAGAAGCTCTTCGACTTGAGTGTTTCCCGGTCTCAGGTCTATAAGCAGTTCATCACTTCTTTGAGCTATCTGGGGAATCTATGGAAACCTATTCTTATCAATACTTTGTTGGCGGAATTGTATTTTTGGGCGGGTTGTATTTCGCAGGACGCCAAGGCTTTGTTGGGCTCTCCGGTACAGGGTTTCGCAATCTAATTTTTCTCATATTGGGTTTCGCTGGCTACATGGGTCTTCAGGGCTACATGCAGTACGGGACGATGACCGTGAGACCGCCCGTTGAATATCAGGGCAGCGGTCTCAAGAGCGGAGTTCACGGGACACCGTTAGATTACGGGATTATGATTGGCTACTTTCTGATCATTCTCGCAATAGGTACTTGGTTTGGAAGAATGCAAAAGACGACCAAAGATTTTTTCTTTGGTGGCCAGAAGTTTGCGTGGTGGTTGGTTGCATTTAGTCTTGTTGCAACAACAATCGGTTCTTACAGTTTCGTGAAGTATTCCAAAGTTGCCTACCAGTATGGCTTAAGCAGCAGTCAAACGTATTTAAACGATTGGTTCTGGTTACCCTGGTTTATTTTTGGTTGGCTTCCGATTGTTTATTTTTCTAGGGTCGTTTCAATCCCAGAGTACTTTGAGCGGCGGTTTAATCGTACCGTCCGGGGTTGGGCAACCATTCTCATTCTCGTCTACCTCATAGGCTATGTTGGTGTGAATTTGTTCACCATGGGCAAGGCATTACAAATGCTCTTAGGGTGGCCTATCTTTTGGTCGGCTGTTTTAGTTGCTTCGATATCGGCGGTGTATGTAACAGCCGGTGGTCAAACAAGCGTGATCATGACCGACTTGTTCCAGGGCGTCATGCTCTTGGCTACAGGCCTGTTAATTCTCTATTTGGGAGCTGATTACCTCGGTGGATTTGACGCACTTTGGGAGAACCTACCGCGGGACCACCGTAAGGCCTTTGCCAATTTTAATACAGACACGGGCTTCAATGGTGTGGGTATTTTTTGGCAGGATGCGATGGCCAACTCAGCAATGTTTTACTTCTTGAATCAGGGCGTGATGATGCGTTTTATGGCCGCTCGTTCTGTGGAGGAGGGCCGTAAAACAGCTGTGACTGTTTTACTCGTCTTGATGCCAGTGGCAGCTTGTGTGGTTGCCTCCGGTGGCTGGGTTGGTAAAGCGCTGGAGAATGCGGGAGTCTTACCGGCGAACATGGACCCTGCAAGTGTCTTCTTTGTTGCCTCTGAATTCTTGTGCACTACACCGGGCCTCTTTGGTTTGATCATGGCTGCCTTAACGGCGGCTTTGATGTCTACGGTAGACACCTTGATCACAGCGGTTGCGGCCATCATCGTGAACGACGTTTATACGCCGCTGATTAACCCTGAGGCGAACGACCGCGACCTACTCAAGGTTGCCCGAATCACCAGTGTGGGTGTGACGCTGATGGGAATCGCGTTGGTACCAGTCTTCATGATGTTTGATTCTATCTATGCAGCGCACGGTGCTTTCACTGCGGCGGTCACTCCGCCTTTAGTCGTAACGCTGGTGTTTAGTGTGTTTTGTAAGCGGTTTACCGCAAAGGCGGCAACGTGGACTCTCGCGGGCG
>JABJBS010000368.1 GCA_018668695.1 Deltaproteobacteria bacterium | reverse complement strand
TTTTGAATATTTCGTATGTTTGTACGCCTGCTCCAGGGCTTAATAGTCTTGTTGAAATCGAAGACATCGAAAGCAGTGAAACGGGTGATTGCGGGCTTGCTGGCGGTCACAAGATTACCACAGGTTTGGATACAGACCCTTACGGTACTCTGAGTGATGAATCTGCCGAAACACTCATTGTTCGTAATGTTTGTAATGGTGGTCAAGGGGTGGACGGCTCCAATGGCCTCACGGCCTTGGTCACTTCAGCAATACTGGAACCAGGGGAACTGTGTCCTTACGGTGGTTACGAATTATTAACAGGATTTGATAGCGACGAGGACGGTGAACTTACGCAGGCAGACGAACCTGCGCCATCGGCCAGTCATATTTGCAACGGTGCGCCCGGCGTGAATGGTTATGCTGGCCTTGGTGTTCCGTCGGAGCTTTTACCCGGCGAAGAAGACTGTGCAAACGGCGGTTACCGCGTGGATTACGGCTGGGATGTAGACAATGACCGCGACCTTGATGAGAGCGATATTACGATTGGTTTCTATACACTGTGTAACGGCGTGGACGCCCTCGACGGCGAAGATGGACTTTCCGCAGTGGTGGAAACTGAAAACCTAGGTCCAGGTGAATCTGAAAATTGCACAACTTTTGGCGGCGTCGAGATTCGCATTGGATACGATGAAGATGGTGACCAAGTGATGGACGGTGACCCAACTCAGGTGCAAATGATTTGTCACGGTGAGAAGGGCGACGCGTCGCTTTTAGAGACGCAGACACTGGACCCTGGCGAGGCCTGTGCCAACGGCGGACATGTCGTCTACTCGGGTTTAGACACAAACGGTGAGGCCGGCTTGCAGCCAGCTGAATACCAGCATTCTTGGAACGTCTGTCACGGCGTTGATGGTATTTCCATTTTGGCCGAAATATCTGTGGAGCTCGCAGGAGATAATTGTTCCTTTGGCGGCCACAAGCTGATTTTGGCCGGTGATAATAATGGCAACGAGATTATCGATGCAGGTGAAGAGTTTGATATCTCGTATGTGTGCAATGGCGCAGATGGATTAAACGTCCTCGTGGAAACAGGTTCAATCACCAACTCTGTTCAGTGCCCACAGGGCGGCGTCGAAATCAAGACGGGTCAAGATGACAATGCTTCTGGAGATTTATCCGAAGATGAAGTCGATTCTTCCCAGTGGATTTGTGAAGGACATGACTCCCTAATCACGGCGACGCCACTTGGGGAAGATCCCGCAGTATGTTCTGCTGGCGGTGTCTTGGTTCAAGTTGGGCGCGATACAAATGGTTCTGGTTTACTAGAAAACAGCGAAATTACCGGTGAGCAGGCAATTTGTAACGGGCCTGTAGGTGTTGCGGGTTTATCGAGCCTGATTAAAACAACCCCCGTAAACGCTGAGCCGTGTTCTGTGGCCGGCTTTAAGATTGAGACCGGCTTGGATGTGAACGGAGACGGGACCTTGAACGCGGATGAGGTTTCGACCACGGACCACATTTGTCAGGGCGATGATGGTTCAAGTGCTTTGGTTAGCAATGCACCGGTGGGGCCTTCTGAACAATGTCCGCTAGGTGGTATTGAGATCACCACGGGTGTTGACGCTAACGGCAACGGTGTTGCCGATGGGGGTGAAACTCAGTCGTTTACGATTTGTAATGCTGCGCAGGGTACTCCTGGTTTGAACAGTCTAATTTTCGTGACCGAAGAGAGTCCTGGGGATCAATGTTTGACGGGCGGTCAAAAGGTTGAGACGGGTTTGGACGCCAACGGTAACGGTATCTTAGAGCAAGATGAGAACCCGACTGTGACCTATATCTGCAATGGCGCTACGGGAACGAGTACCATTGTGGATGTGGTTGAAGCTGGCGACGAATGCACGACCGGTGGCTCGAATATTTACTACGGTGTTGATGCAGATGGTAACGGAACCCTGGATGAGGCTGAATGGTCAGTCGCCACGGTTTGTAATGGCGTTCAGGGCGACACCGGAGCAGCCAGCTTGATTGTGCTTGAGGTAGACAGTCAAAACTGTGCAACCGGTGGAGTGGTCGTTCACAGTGGTGTGGATACGAATGCGAACGGCACTTTAGAGGTACCTGGTGAAGTGGTGAGTTCTCAGACCGTCTGTAATGGACCTGCGGGCATCAGTTCGTTGATGAACACCGCAGCTGAAGCTGAAGGTGCCAACTGTGCTTATGGCGGATATGCCATTTCCATCGGGCTTGACGATGGAGCCGGGGGAGCGACTGCAGGCGATGGGGCTTTGGACGCTGGCGAAGTGGATCAGGTTTTCTATGTGTGTCACGGCGAAAGCTATGACGATACTGGTGCGGGTCCTGTGATCACAATGATCACACCGTCCTCGGTTCCCTCTCAAATGGGCGGCGTCATTGTGCTCAAGGGTTCAAACTTTGCTCCGAATGCAGGCGATGCATCCTCGGTGGTGACGGCGAACGGTACGCCGTTGGTGATTCAGCAAGCCTACTCGTCTTCAACGCAGCTCTCAGTGATTGTTCCACCGATAACCTTACCAGCAGTAAGTGATCGGCAAGCAGGCGATGCCATTGGCGGCGTTCCGTTGATTGTAACCGTTGAGAATGACGACGGACAATCTGACTCTGGAGTGGCTTATTATGCTGAGGCGGAATGCTTTGATGACGGCAGTAATTTTTGTGCAGAGGGTTATGTTTGTTCAGAGAATGTCTCAATTGACAACAGCAATGGTGGGCAACCAACTGAGGGAAATTGTGTGTGGGCATGCGATTCCGATTTTATTTTGGAAGAAACCGAAACTTGTTTGAATGTTAGCAAAGGTTGGGATCTTAACTGCGGCCTCGGAACCAGTTGCTTGGGTGTAAGCCGTGCTCATGCGAGATTTACCTTTGGTTATCAAGGATTGTTGATGAGCGGCGGTGATGGTGGTGGGGACGACCTCATTTTCATTACTTATTCTAATGATGGTGACTTTTTAAGGCGCTCAGTTTGTACTTCAAGCACTTGTCTGAACTCGGCGCCTGATAGACGCAGAGGCCACGGTTTTGGGAGCAGTAACAATCTCTCAGGGTATCTACTTTTCGGTGGTCAGGCTGTGGAATCAGGAAGTCTCTCTGACGAACTTTGGACACTCGATACCGACTATACGCAGTGGACACAGCTATGTGGCGGCAACAGCGGCTGCAGTGGTCCTTCGGCGAGAAAAGACTTTGTATTTGTTTCGTTCATCCCGGAGCCGCGAGAGAACATGATCTTTGCTGGGCCAACGACTCCTGAGCCAGTGAATGCGATGGTCTTCGGCGGTGAAGACGCCAATGGCAACAAACTCAGTGACCATTGGCTTTGGACGCGACCTCTCGATGCCAACGCGGCGTCATGGCAACAACTGGAATGCCAAGGAACCTGCCCGAGTGCTCGTGCAGGGGCAGCATTTTTCGGAATGAATTCATCAACCTTTTATATGTTTGGTGGCCAGCTTGAGGATGGCTCCTACAGTGATGAGTTCTGGAATTACAGTGAGGACGGCTGGCAACTACTTTGCGGTGGTAACTCTGGTTGCACGGGTGCTCCCGGTGTACGCGATGCCGGCATGTCAGCAGGTAGCTCAGAATCAGGAGCCCCGCTCTTTTATATCATGGGCGGCCAAGGTACCAACGGCCCATCAGATGCTCTTTGGCGCTTGGAGATGAACCCATCCACAGAAGCTTGGCTCTGGTCTCACGAGTGTGGGAGCGGCACGGGTTGCTCCGGGCCAAGCGCGAATGTTGGCAATATGCTTCTGGGGTCTGGCGACGGCGGAATATTCATGTTCGGCGGTGAAACCGGTGGTGAAGTGACGGATAGGGTCTGGGTTTATAACGCAGACCGGGTAGACGGTAGAGACCATACCTGCGCCAGCTTTGGCTATGTCGGTGGTACCCTCGGCTGCACCAGCGGCTGCGTATTTGATGATTCTCAATGTGTGCCTCAGCCTTCTTGCGGAGATGGTATGGTTCAGGCTTCAGCCGGTGAGGAGTGCGACGGAGGTGTGTCGCCCAACGCTGACCAGTGCCAAAACTTCGGTTTGGGAAGCGGCTCCGTGACGTGTGGAAACGATTGTCGTTTTGATTATTCGCAATGTGCTTATGGGTACCGTTGCGGCAATCATGAAAAAGACCATCCGGAGGAAGCCTGTGATGGCTCCGAGGATATGATCAGTTGCCGGTCTGTATGGGAGGGCATCGCAGGTGGTGCTCGCTTGGGTATGGACAACATGAGCAATTCGCCAGGCTGTGAGGATAACTGCCGGCTTCGTATGGACTTCTGCCAGCAAAATCCTTGTGGCAATGGTAACATCGATACCTCCTATATTTCGGGTAATCATAGCGTGCCTCAAGTTGTTTATTCTGAAGCTTGCGACCCGGGTATTCCCCTTTCGCCTTCGCCCAATTTCCGTGGTATGACGTGCGAGGATTTTGGCATGGCGGGCTCGACTCTCAGCTGCACCTCTCAGTGTGAAATCGATTTAAAAAATTGCCTACCATACGCCTCAAGTTGCTTGAACGGTTCGACGGATGCAGGGTCTGAAACAGATACAGATTGCGGTGGAAGTTGCGTCTCTTGTATCAATGGAAAAACCTGTAGCGGTGACTCTGATTGCCAGTCTGGACGTTGTGCTGAAAACATTTGTACAGCGAACACGTGCAACGATAGTTTGAAAAATGGCAAGGAGACCGATGTAGACTGCGGTGGCCCGGATTGCGGCGGCTGTATTAAGAGTCAGGCTTGCTGGATTGATGAAGATTGCAGTGTGTGCACGACAGCTGCTTGTACAGCCACTTACTCAAATCAGAACAACTTCCGTGCGACGCTTTGCGAAGAGCAGGTTTGTAAACTGAGTAACGAAACATCAACCTGTAGCTCCAACGGGGATTGCGTGTCTGGAATCTGTGATCTTCAGAATTCAGGTCGGTGTCTTGCCTATATACAAGACGATATGTGTGAATCAGGTGACCATGAAATCAGCCTTGGCGATGGTATGTATGAATGTGCCGATCCAAGTGCTGATGTATGCAACGGTCAGCCAGATACAAGCCATTGTTTCTTTGTTTCGGGTGACAGCGGTTTAAATGGTAAATGTTATGACGGCTCCTGTCTTGCAACCTGCGACGAGTCGGCAAACTGTGAAAACGCGAATTCTGTCTGTCTGCCAACGGGTAATATTGGCGCGGAGTCAACGGCTTATGTGTGTGTCGCCAACGATACATTTCCGATTGATAACCAATGCCCTACAGGCAGTCATGAAGTCGACCTCGGTGAAGAAGGTTACCGTTGTGTGCCGCCAAGTAACTACTCATGCGGCGGCTCGAATGATGGAGAAGGCTGCAGTTATGATTGGGCTGGGATGTTCTTGAACGGTATCTGTGTAAATGGAGGCTGCATGGCAACTTGTGGTAGCCAGGGTCTAGAGAACTTCTACAGTGCTGGTAACAGAGAGGTGTGCACGAATGCCAACAGCGTTTGCCAGCCATTTGGTATCATCGCTGATACACAAACAATTGGTGTATGTTTGCCTACACCGCTTACATGTTCCGTTGTAGGAGCAACCACTTCTCCGGATGCATCCTGCCCAGCCACTAGCTTTGGATGTGGTAGCGCCGGCCAATGTATGGTGCCATCTAAGAGTGCTTGCGAGACCATTGAGGAAGGGCAGCAAGTATTTGCCCCTACGGGTACTGCATGTACCGTGGATTCCGATTTAGATGGGGTTGAAGATGCAAATGAGGCTGGTCGTTGTGTGAATAATGGGGACGGCTCGATTTGTTTGCCAGATTGTTCAAGCAACAGTTGTGTTGCTTCGGATTCGACCGATAGCAACATGTCTTTTTGCCAGCATCTCGATTTGGTTGGAATGGGTGCATATACGCAATACATGACAACCGGAAGCACAGATGGTGCCCGGGCAGATTACAAGGCTTGTTTAAACCCGGACGCTGGCTGCTCGTCTGATTCAGATTGCTCGGTCTATTCTTTTGTCGGCTGTGATAGCGCTTCCAATGTTTGTTTAACTCCGAGTCTTTCGGCTTGTTCATCCGGTGATGTACCGGGTACAGCAATGCAGGGAACTCAATGTGTGCCAACCAACGAAAACGGCGCGCTGGGTTATTGTAAAGAGATGGCTGGGCCTAACGGAAACAGTGGTACCATTTGTTTACCTTCCTGTACGAATGCAGAGGGGAGTGCCGATGTGTCGATGTGCACCACGCAGAACTCTACTTGTGCAGGGATCAGTTCAGAAACAGGCACAGTTTATGTCTGTACTGCAGAAGGTGCTTAAGCTTCAAGCTGAGGCAATGGCATCGAGTTCAGACCACCGCTCGTAGACGTCTTCTAGCTCTTTTTCAAGAGATGAGAGTCTTTGGGTCACTGCGGTGACCTCGTCCGCTGGTTGCTGATAAAATGCAGGGTCTGCAATTTTCTCGTGCAGTTGTGCTTGTTCATTTTCGAGATTTTCAATTTGAACAGGCAATGCTTCCAGCTCTTTCTTCTCTTTGAAGTTAAGCTTACGGGCTTTTTCTTGTTGCGGTTTTTCCTGAGGTTTGTTCTCGGTTTTGACAACCTTTTTTTCAGATTCGACGGGTCGCTGACGAAGCCAGTCATCATAGCCGCCAACGTAATTTCGTACTTCGCCATCGTGGTCAAATACGATGGTGCTCGTGACAACGTTGTTTAAAAACTCTCGGTCGTGACTGACTAATAATAGAGTGCCTTTGAAGTTGAGCAAGAGTACTTCGAGAAGCTCCAAGGTTTCGCTATCAAGGTCATTGGTAGGCTCATCCATGACCAGCATATTGGCAGGTTGTGTAAAGAGTTTGGCGAGTAGCAAACGGTTGCGTTCACCACCAGAGAGTACGCGAACCGGTTGGCGGGCTCGGTCTGCGGAGAATAGAAAGTCTTTTAAATAGCCAATGACGTGGCGTCGTTCTCCGTCCACACCCACGGTATCGCCGCCATCACACAAGTTGTCTTGTACGGTTTTGTTCTCGTCGAGCTGGCCTCGTAGCTGATCAAAGTAGCAGACTTCGAGTTTTGTCCCTTGATGCACCTCACCTTTTTGGGGTTCTAATGACCCAAGAAGGAGTTTAATAAGTGTGGTTTTACCGCAGCCGTTGGGTCCGATGATTCCAATACGGTCACCTCGGGTGACATTCAGGGAGAAGTCTCGAACGACTTTTTGGTTATCCCATTCAAAGCTCAAGTCGACTGCTTCGATGACTTCGTGACCTGATTTCTTTTTGTCTTGAATTTTTAAATTGACATTGCCCACACGTTCTCGCCGGGCTTTACGCTCTACGCGCAGTTGCTTCAAAGCTCTAACGCGCCCTTCATTGCGAGTGCGCCTTGCTTTGATACCTTGACGAATCCAAGTTTCTTCCTTCGCGAGGACTTTGTCTTCGTTTTCCCAGGCTTTGTCTTCAGCGTGCAGGTCTGCAGCCTTTTTCTCGAGGTAGTTTTCCCAAGTTCCTTGATAGCTTTTGAGTTGTCCGCGGTCCAAATCGATGATCCGAGTGGCGAGGCTACGAAGAAAAGCTCTATCGTGAGTGACGAAGAGTAGGGATCCAGCGGCATGCATCAATTCTTTTTCTAGCCAGGTGATGGTGGATATATCGAGATGGTTGGTTGGCTCATCTAGAATAAGTAGATCTGGTTTACCCACCAGAGCCTGAGCGAGAAGGGTGCGTCTTTTTTGCCCGCCGCTCAATGTATCGAATGTGATGTCGCCTGGAAGCTGGAGTTTACCCAGTACATCTTCAACCTGCTGTTGAAGCGTCCAACCATTACATGCATCGAGAGCTTGTTGAAGGGATTCAAATTCCTCAAGTGTCTCATCACTTTGGCAGTCGGCAAGTTTATCAGTGAGCTCTTGATAGCGCGCGAGGAGGTTTGCGGTATTACCGAGGCCCTGTGCAACCACTTCATAAATGGTACCGGCGATTCCTTGCGGCACATC
This sequence comes from Deltaproteobacteria bacterium, assembly GCA_018668695.1. NCBI lineage: Bacteria > Pseudomonadati > Myxococcota > Myxococcia > Deltaproteobacteria bacterium. The sequence goes on along the minus strand of JABJBS010000368.1, from coordinate 38,430 downwards.
TTGGGGCAGGTAAGCTATCTTGGCCCCATCTTCTACTGCAATTTGGCCAGAGTCTTGAGTGAGGGTACCCGTGATGACTTTCATCAGAGTACTTTTCCCTTGGCCGTTACGCCCCACCATACTGACTCGTTCGCCTCGCTCGATGGTGAGCTCGACATCGTCTAGCACTGGAGGACCGCTGAAACCGACTGTGATATTACGTAAAGAAATAAGCGCCATAAGCCGCTCATATGGGAATTTCGGAGATTGGGGAAGTTCAACCAGGGCAGGGGGTACGATTTAGCCTAAAATAGGTAAAGTTCGTTCAGTTGCCATATCATCCATGGCGATTTGCATGGCAGTGGTCACTTTGTCGTAGATCTCATCAAGCGCTTGTGGGTTGTCCACATCCTCGGGGCTGTAGTTTTCCAGGCTGATGGGCTCGAGGTAGCGGGTCTTACACTTCGTCGGCAGTGGCATGTGCATCCAAGGTCCAAGGGTTAAGCCCCAGGGCATCGCAAACATAAGAGGCCACGTATCTGTTCGCAAAATGCGATCTAGCTTAAGAAGCTTAGCGATGAACTGACCATCGTGAAGGATAAAAAAGCCTTCGTGCCCGCCGATATAGACCACGGGGATGATGGGTACACTGTGCTTGAGAGCAAGGCGGATAAAGCCTCGGCGGTCTCCGAAGGCGATTTTATGCCGCTCTTTATAGGGCCGGAAAGCTTCACGGTTGCCACCTGGGAAGACCATCACTTTGCGGCCGGCGGCAAAGAGAGCGTTGGCGTTTTCATGGGAGGCGCGAACAATGCCCATGCGAACAGCGATACGGCTTAAGTAGGGTGTACTTACCACTGCATCGTGACCGAGTCCGTGCATGATATCCTTGCGGCCCCGGTTCAGATACCAGTGGGCGCCCACCCCGAGTGCTTCGAAAAATCCAACACCTGAGTTATGGTTTCCAACCACCAATGCAGGACCATGAGGCACTTGCTCAAGGCCCTCGACTTCCAACCGAAAGTAATAATTGGTGAAGCTCTGCATAAGGGGAGCCATCACGTCACAGAAATCCCAATCGATACTGTCGATGTTGTCAGGATCTGCAGGCGTTTTCATTACGCGGCGGAAAGCTTCGATTTGTTTTTGGGCAATCACAATGTTCAGGGCCTTAAATTTTCTCTAAATTAGCGTGTCAGATGAACTACTCCTTGTTATTCTATGCCAAGATTCACCACTTATGTGAAATGTGTTTGTAAGGATCTGTGAAAATGGCAAAAGCCTCCCTAGAATTAATTTATGCTCTACGAAAAACTGCCGTGCGTTTACGTTCAGGAGCTCCTTATCAGTGGGGGCACCTTGGATCGTGTAACTGCGGGCACTTAGCTCAAACGCTTACTCTGAAAAGCAAAGGCGAGATTCACGCCGAGGCTCTAAAGAGAGTTGGTGATTGGGGAGATGTGTCGGCCCAGTACTGCGAAACCAGCGGTCTGCCCATTGATGATATCATCGGAGCCATGCTCGATGTTGGGCTTAACCTCAATGATATTGAAAGCTTAGAGAACCTAACCGACCGTAAAGTCCTGGCGCAGCTACCTGCTCAGCAACGCAGCCTGAAGCACAACAATCGCGACGATGTGATCACATACCTCACTGTATGGGCGGACTTACTGGAGTCGCAGCTCGAAGAGCCGCCGGCGGGTGAGCCCAAAACTCAAAAGGCTCAAGTATCCAAAGAAGAAGCTGCTTAAGGCAAATGGGGGTCGACGCGAAGGCGCTTCGGGTGCTATGCGCGGTCTGTAATTTCCAATACCCATGGATTTTGCCAGATGCATGCTAATAAGCCGGAAGAGAATATGAGCGACACCACGACCCCACACTGGATCCAGAGGCTTCGAGCACGCTGGGGACTTGAAAGTGTTTTTCAGGTCTTAATGGTGCTCTTGGTATTCAGTCTGACCGGCATGAGCGTTGTTGTAGTCAAAGAACCATTCTTTCAACTCATTGGTTTAACTCAAGAAACCAGCACGTGGGTCAAGTGGACCGTCTACATCTTGGCGATCTTCCCGATTTATCAGGTCCTACTCCTGGTTTACGCTCTGCTGCTCGGGCAATTTAGCTTCTTTTGGGCTTACGAGAAGAAGACTCTCGGAAGACTCGCTCGTTTATTCAGCCGTAAATCTTAATCATTCCAAAATTCAGACGACCTTAACTGACCGTATACTTGGTTAGGCACTCACGTGTTGTCACATGGCTCTCGCGGGATTGATAGCTGTTCAAGTGATGCGGTTCAGCAGATTGTCTAACCTAAACCTGACTTAACCTGGATTTGGCAGCTGCCTTTGATTTCGCCGAAAGCTGCCGAGAGCCGAAGAAGGTAAAAACCACCAAGTGAGCCGGTACCGGACCTCTTACTTTAAAAGAACATTTGATTACGAGGGTTTATGCCTCTCGTTGGATAATTGTGCGAGCGGGGCAGTGGGCAGCGCTAAGCTTTCTTATCGCGAGTGACGCGGCTACGTGATGGTCCAAGATTTGTTCATAAACATGCCAACTGAGGCGGTGGACAATTGGTTGTATCCCCTATAGACCGGCCTTCCAAAGAGATGGACGGCGGCAATACATGTTTGCGTTGGCCGCTAAATGCGTTATCAAGAGCGCAGAAACGATGACCCTTGGGTTATGTGAATAATGTCCGGGCGAAACCCGAGATAAAGAAGGCGAGTATTATGGCCAAAGACGAAGGCAACAATGCTGAAGAAGAGCAGTCAGGATCCAGTGAAGACGCAATTGAAGTTGAAGGGCATGTTATAGAGCAGCTTCGGAACGCAACATTTCGCGTTGATCTTGGCAACGGCCACATGGCTTTGGCTCATACTTCAGGAAAGATGCGAAAGTTTCGCATCCGTATTATGCCTGGTGACCGCGTCGTGGTTGCATTGTCTCCTTACGATCTGACCCGTGGTCGAATCGTATACCGTCACAAATAGTCTATCAGTTAGGCGGTGCGGCCTTTGCCCCGTCACTTGATAAATAAGCTGTCATAAATTCGGGGTCGCTAAGACCTCGCTCAATTCCTTGGAGATTGTCATGCGGGTATTTGTTACCGGTGGTCATGGGTTCATTGGTTCCAGTGTTGTGCGCCAATTATTGGACCAAGATTACTCTGTTCGTTGTTTGGTTCGTCCTACCAGCGATACTTCCCGAATCGATGGATTGTCATGGGAGCGATTCGAGGGCGATGTTCGAGATGTTGAGTGTCTCAAAAAAGGAATGCAAGGTTGCGATGGCGTGTTACACCTAGCAAGCCCTTCATCATGGGACGACATCAACTCACCGGTGATGGAAGAAGTTGTTGTTAAGGGAACGGCCAATGTACTGGAAGCAGCCAAGCAGGCTGGTGTGAAGCGTATTGTGTTCTGTTCAAGCATCATTGCAGTAAACGGCTCTATGCAGCCGGAAATTTTCGACGAGAAAACGGCATTTCAGCTTACCGACGAGCGGTTGGTTTATGCACAATGTAAGCACCGAGCTGAGAACTTGTGCCTGGAGGCTTCTGCTGCCGGCCAAGAGGTTGTCATTGTGAACCCGGCTGAAGTGTATGGACCCAAGGATGAGGCAATGGTCACGGCCGGTAACCTCATCGATTTCGCGCAGAGCAACCCAGTCTTGGTTTGTAACGGCGGTACGAGTGTTGTCTTTGTCGATGATGTTGCTTTGGGCATCATTCGAGCACTGGAAAAGGGTCGCAGCGGCGAGCGCTATATCCTCGGCGGCGATAACCTAACAGTGCGTGAGCTGGCTGAGCTCTCTCTGCGTCTGCTTGAGAAGAAAAACAGCATCATCACGGTCCCCAACCCAGTCCTGAAGGCCATAACTTCCGTGGCCACAACTTTGAAGATTCCGCTTCCCTACAACCCCTTGGTCATTCCATATGCTACCCGTTATTGGTTCGTGGATAATCGCAAGGCTAGGGAAGAATTGGGCGTTGAATTTCGCAGCGCCGCCGATGCGCTGGTGCCGACCCTTGAGTGGCTCCGTGAGACCGGCCGACTAAGCCCAAATTGATCCTTTAGGCCTATTCCGTACTTAAGATAGCCTCCGGTGATGTAAGTCAGGACCAATTGCGCGCGACATTCGCAGTTTTTGGTCAATAAAATCATACCAGTAGACCAATTTGTCCCTCCAAAAGTTAATTGGGCATAAATCCAATACCAATCGGCTTTGATATTGACACATTGCGTGCACTGAGTTGATAGTCCGGCCTTAAGCCCGAAGACCACTATGTCTTCTGGGCACCCTTTTTGAGGGAGTTCCAACGAGAACTGGGGAGACTCAAGGATGCCAAAATCCAAGTGCGTACGTAAGGAATTTGAGCCAAATTGGACCGTAGGCCGAGCCCTGGACGAGGTGGTTTCACTCTCGAAAGGCACGGACCGCGGCTTTACCTTTATTCAGCCAGATCGTACTGAAAAGTTCTACAGTTTTAAGGACATACAGGCTGAAGCAAAGCGGCGAGCAAATCATTTACAAGCCTTGGGACTAAGCAAGGGCGATAAGCTGGCGCTTGTCATTCCTGATCCTGAAGAATTCATTCTCACATTCGTCGCAGCAACCACCGTCGGTATTGTACCAGTGCCAATGTATCCACCGCTGGGGTTCGGCAAGCTCGATAGCTACGTTGATACTGCCGAAAACATTCTAGGCGCTTCGGATGCTACTGTATTACTTACCGATAACCGAGTTCAGACCATTTTGTGGAGTTTGGTGGACAAGGTTCCAACTCTCGAGCGAATTCTTACGATTGATAAGCTAGAAGGCCCAGCTCGGAAGGATTTCCCTGAAGCCAAAGTTGAGGCGGATGACACTGTCTTTCTTCAGTTTACTTCAGGATCCACAGCGCTGCCCAAAGGCGTGGTGGTGACACACAAAACACTCGCCGCTAACCTTTATTCCATTATGGGACCGGGTCTAGAAATGGTGCCTGGTAAAGATGTCACCGTTAGCTGGCTGCCGCTTTATCACGACATGGGTTTAATAGGTATGATGCTCGCACCTCTGATTTGGGGTTGCAGTGGTGTTTTTATTCCTACTCTGACATTTGTGAAACATCCTTCAATTTGGCTAGAGACAGTGACCAAATACAAGGGAACCACTACGTTTGCACCCAACTTTGCTTACGCCATTGCGGTTCGCCGAACGACCGAGAAAAAGCTCGCAAAGCTAGACCTCAGTTCGTTGCGAATTGTGGGCTGTGGTGCTGAACCCAATCATCCCGAAACCCTCGAGAAATTTGTTAATCATTTTGCACCTGCAGGGCTCAAGCCAGAGGCAATGCTCCCTGTTTACGGCATGGCTGAGGCTACGTTGGCGATGAGCTTCTCACGTCTTCAGGACCCCATTCGAGTCGACCAAGTTGATAGCCAGCTTTACGCAGATGAGGGTCGTGCCGTAACGGTTGCTCATGCACCGGGTTCAACCATGGACTCTCCAAGCGGACAGCTTGACTATGTTACCTGTGGTTGGGCTTTAGACGGACACACCGTGAAGATTTGTTCTGAGGATGGAACTGTACTTCCGGACCGAACATTAGGCGAAGTGGTATTTGACGGACCCAGTATTGCGGCAGGTTATTATAAAAATCCAGAAGCAACAGCAGACGTCTTTAAGCCGTGGGGTCTTCGGACCGGTGATTTGGGCTACACTGTTGCGGGTGAACTTTACGTCACGGGTCGCAAAAAAGACATCATCATTCTAAACGGTCGCAACTACGATCCACAAACCATTGAGTGGGCTGTGGCAGATCTTGAGGGAATCCGAAAAGGTAACGTCATCGCGTTTTCTATTTTGGGTGAGCAGAGTGAAGACTTAATCGTTGTGGCTGAATGCCGCCCTGGGCTCGACGAAGAGAGCCTGAAACAGCAAGTTAAAGATGCGGTGCGCGGCGAATTATTTTTGAATGTTGAGGATGTTGTCCTCTTGGTTCCCGGTGGTCTATCAAAGACTTCCAGCGGAAAATTACAGCGTTCCAAAACAAGACAACATTACATCGACAAAACAATCGCCACTGGCGGCTCCCGAGCAATGGGTAGTCGAGGTGAAACAATAACCGTAGCGAGACATATGGTCCGTTCGCTTATGAGCCGCGTTAAGTACACGGTGAAAGAGCGTGCTGTAGCCATACCGGTCGTTGGCCGGATTCAAGACTCAATCACAAAAAGAATTCGACCACGCGTTTAAGCGTGGTGTAACCAAGGAAGAGACATGTCGACACAGGCAGAAGTTCAGGTTTCATATGATGTAGGTAACGAGTTTTTCCGGCTTTGGCTGGATAAGCGCATGAATTACACTTGCGGTATTTACGATGAAACCGATGACTTGGATGAAGCACAGATTGCAAAGCTTAATTTCCTTCACGACCAATCCAAAATTACGCCTGAGGGCTCAATTTTAGATATCGGTTGCGGATGGGGTGCCAATATTGAATTTTTGGCTCAGGACAAAGGCGTTAAGGACGTTCATGGAATTACGCTTAGTCCAGCACAGTTTGAAGAAATTAATGCTCGGAAGATTCCAAATGTCACTGCACATTGTGTGAACTACCTGGATTATAAGCCGGACCGCCTTTTTGACGCAGTTATCTCAATCTGCATGATTGAGCATGTGGTCACTCCTGAGCAGGCACGCGCTGGAGAGCATATCGATCTCTATCGAAATTATTTTCGTCTAGCGCATGAATGGACAAAGCCTGGGGCACACTTTGCGCTCCAGACTATTTTGCGAAACCGAGCACCTCGTAACCGTAAGGATATCCAAGACATTGGCTGGATGACTTATGAAATTTTCCCAGGAGGCATCACACCGCGTCTCGAAGATATCGTTATTGCGGTTAATCCATACTGGGAAGTGAAGCAAGTGACTACGCGACGCGTCGACTATCAGAAGACGTGTGCACATTGGCTTGAAGGCCTTAAGCGAAGCGAAGATTTCATTCGTGAAAAGTGGGGCTCGCAAGTGTTTGAAGATTACGACCGTTATCTCAGCACATGTGTTCGCGCATTCGAAATGCACTATCAGTCTCTCGCTCAGTGGCAATTGAAGCGAATCGACTAAATACCTGACGACTTGTTTAACAAATACGAACAAACGAAAAATGGAGTATCCAATGACAGCAGAAGCAAAAGTAGTATCTCTTTTTGAAAAGGCAGCCTGGGAAGTGGCGCGCAAAAAGTATGATAGCCTCAACGTTGAGCAAAAAATCAGTGAACTTGGTATTGACTCAGTGGCGATGTTGGAAGTGATTGGCTTTATTGAAGAGGAATTAGAAATTCACCTTCCAGATGAAAAGATTGCACGCGTTCAAACACTGGCAGACTTGTCAAATGTGATTCAGTCGGTAGCGCCGGATGCTTTGGTATCCGAAGCGCGAGCGAGCGCGTAAGCGTTTCAGCGAATGATTTAGAAGGCGGCCGTTGGCCGCCTTCTTCGTTTTTGCTGAGTTTATGTTTTCCAGCGAATTCCAAATAATCAACTGCATATGCATTTTGAGAGCGGTAAAATGGCGAATTCATACCCCCACGATTTAGAGAACTCGAGCGACTTAAACCCAGACCAAGATATTGCTATCGTTGGTATGGCCTGTCGCTTTGCCCAGGCGCCTAATGTGGATGCTTTTTGGCAAAATATTGTTGCGGGTAAAGAGTGTTTTAGCGAGATTCCAAAAGACCGTTGGGACAATGATGCCTTTTATTCTCCGGTGCCACGGAACCTAGATAAAACTTACGTTCAAAAAGGAGCGTTTATCGAAAACGTTCGTGACTTCGCTGCTATGCACTATGGGATTGCTCCCAAGCGTGTACAGGGAATGGACCCACAGCACCGGCTTTTGATGGATACGGCACGAGCCGCTCTACAAGACGCTGGCCTTGAACGTTTCGATTTCGAAACGGGTTTTGAAAACGGCGCGGGTTTTAATCCAGACCGAATGGGAACCTTTCTCGGTCTAAGTTCATCGGAATATCGGGATATCCTCGGTATGCGAACGATGGCCTTGGGCATGGCTTCGGGCATCTGGGGTAATAAACCAGACCAAGCGGCCTTAAAGCCACTTTTAGACTCTGTTGAAAATTTGGCGCCTCTATCTGCCTTCTCGATGCCAGGCACGCTTCTCAATATGGCAGCAGCCAGTATAGCTCATCAGTGGGGACTTGGTGGTCCCGCCTTTAGTATTGATGCTGCTTGTGCTTCTGCATTGGTCGCCGTTACCGATGCTGTGACGTATCTTCGGGCAGGTCTTTGCGATAGCGCGGTTGCAGGTGGTGCTTATCTCAATTTGACACCACTCAATCTCGTTTGTTTTTCGCGGATCGGTGCAATTTCAAAACAAGGTCGGTGCAGGCCGTTTGATGCACAAGCTGATGGATTCCTACAGGGTGATGGCTCCGGGATTATTGTTTTAAAACGCCTCTCCACCGCTCTTGAAGATGGTGACCGTGTTCATGCTGTGATTCGAGGAGTGGGCATCAATAACGATGGTAATGGGAGTCCCGGCCCTATGGCGCCGAGCCCAGCAGGGCAGCTCTCGGCCATTCAAAAAGCACACGAAGATGCGGGTTTCGATCCTGCTACGATTGAATTTGTCGAATGCCACGGTACAGCAACCCCGGTCGGTGATCCCGTCGAAGTGGGAGCACTTGAGCAGGCAATGTGCAAAGACGCGTCAGCTCCAGAGAAGGTATGGCTGTCTTCAGTTAAGGCAAATATCGGTCATACTATGAGCGCGGCAGGCATCGCAGGTTTGATTAAAGCGGTGATGGTGATGAAACACGGGGTGATACCACCTCAAGCCGCTTTTGAGAATCCTCATCCTAAGCTTGGGCTAGATGATACTCCATTCGATATCGCTCGTGAACAGACACCTTGGGTGCGCGGGAATACGCCGCGCCGCGCCGCTGTGAGTTCGTTCGGCTTTGGTGGCACCAACTGCCACGTCGTTCTGGAAGAAGCTACGCCCGCGAAGAGTCGCCCTGCTGTTTATGTCTCAGGATGGACACAAGACGTTTCGCCGGCGCATGCACTCGTTGTGACGGGACCTTCATTAGATCTTCTGGGTCAGCACGCACTTGAATTGGCGGAGGCGGTTCAGGTGGGGTTCGCTAAGCATGGGTCAATCGAAGATATCGCGGGCACGTTGAACACGACACGAAAGTTTGAACGATTTCGAGCTGTGATCGTGGCAGCAAACCGAGATGAGTTTGTTACGCAGTTACAAGAACTTTCAGCGCATGCAAGCAATGGCGTGGTTCCTGGGATTCTAGGCCCGGACCTCGTGCTGGTTGACCATGAAGCCCAAAAGAAAACTCCGAGACTTGCATGGATGTTCCCGGGACAAGGGGCTCAGCGCGTAGGCTTATTGCGTGGCCTGTATGAGCGCTCGGCTCAATTTAAAGAAACACTCGATTCATTGGCACAAGCGGTAGAGAGCATTCTGCCCAAGCCACTTCTGACTTACCTTTATCCCGAGCTAGATGGCACAAAGGAATCTTTAGAGGCAGCCGAGGATGCGCTGAAAGCCACTCAGGTTTGCCAGCCCACGATGGCGGCACTGGGTCTCGCTTTGGGACAGTTTCTAGAAAGTCTTGGCATCGATGCTGAGATCACGCTGGGTCATAGCCTTGGTGAATTTGTCGCTGCAGCATCCGGGGGAATTCTTAGTGAGAGCCAAACTCTTCAGTTTGTTGCTAAACGCGGCAAACTTATGGCTGAACTTGAGCTTAATGATTTCGGCGCGATGGCCGCTTCGATGGCTGGCCGGAGCGAGACTGAAGCAGTCATTGCTAAAATTGACGGCGTTGAGGTTGCGAATATTAATCATCCAAGACAAACGGTCATCTCTGGGACCACTGCGGCTGTGGAACGTGCGGTTGAGGAACTCAAGGCTGCCAAGATTGCGGCGAAGCTTTTACGAGTATCCCATGCATTTCATTCCCCCGTGGTTGAGGGCGTAACCGGTGATGTAGATCAGTTGATCGAGGAGCTTGAAATCCTCGGTGCGGACAAGGTTGTAGTCTCCGCGATTACTGCAAACCCCTATAATGCGGCTCAGGGTGAGGACTCCATTCAAAGTGTCTTCAGTCGGCACGCGACTGCGCCCGTAGATTTTGTAGGCTGTTTAGAAACCGCTCTTGAAGAAGGTGCGAATGTTTTTCTCGAAGTCGGCGCAGGTAAAACTCTCACATCATTTGCGAAGGGTACCCTAAGCGACCGAGCCCATGTGGTTCAACTTCATCATTCTAAACACGATGGCGAAAGAACGCTCATGCGAGCGCTGGGCCAACTTTTTAGTTTGGGTTGTGATATTCAGTGGGAGGCGTTGTATCCAAGCGAAACGAACACATTGGTGACGCTGCCCGAGACGCTTCTCGAAAAAGAACCCTATTGGGTGGTTCAGGAAAAGGTCATCGCGCTTCGCCCAGCCAATGTGACCGAAGACGATCTGGCTGCTCCGGCTGCTGAATCTAAGGCAACGGGAGAACAGGCGCAGCTTGTCGAATTGTTTCGGGAGCAAGCAAGTATCTTAGCGACGCATGCCGAAATTCTAGCACAGCAAACAGCGATTCTTTCCGGCGGTACCGGCGAAGTTGATTTCGCAGCTGCACGGCAGAACCTAAACAAGGTTGCGGTAACGCCTAACCAGGAATCAATCGTTGAAACCGAGCCAGTTGCCAAGCAAGCTGCGCCGGTAACAACGGAGCTTAACGAGTGGGCCTTGGATGCAGTGCTTAAGATTGTCTCTGAGCTGGTGTCGGATGTAAGCGCATTTCCTGCGAGCGCTCTTAAACCAACGCAACGTTTGTCTGCAGACCTTGGTTTTGATTCACTGATGTTCGTGGAGTTGAGTTCGAAAGTCGATGCACGGTTTAAGGAGCTAGAAGGCGGTATTCCGCAGTCACTGATGAGTGAGCAGACCTCGATTGAAGACATTGCAGCGCATCTTACTCAGGTTCTGAATCAATCAGATTCAGCGGGTGATGAAGTGATCAACGATGTGTTGATGCGGTATCAACCCGTGTTGTCTGCACGCCCAATTAGTTTGTTGCCGGCATCTCCAGAACGTTTGGGAGATTTGGTACTACTCACCCGCGACAGTGGTGGTGTTGCGGACGCAACAGCGCTGGTTCTTAAGGATTTTGGGTTACAGGTAGTATTGATTGATTCCATGGGAACGCCAGGGGATGCTGAAGGACCACTTAGTGAAGATATTCTTCATTGGCAGCTTAACCCGACGAGTGTTGATGCACTTTTTGAGACGCTCGGTAAGCACCAATTACTGCCCGATTCTGTGCTTCACTTTGCGGGTCTTGATGCCTGCGCGAAGCTGCTGGAGTCAGGCGGTTCTAAGTCTGATCTGAGCTCATCTATTGAAGTGGCTTATAAGCTGGCTTCAGGCTTGCACAAAACTGCGCCCAATTCTGCAAAGGCATTTGTTTGCCTAACCGGGTTGGGTGGTCACTTCGGCCTTGAACCAGGCGATTACGCTGAACGTGTTTTGCAGCAATCTGGACTCGTCGGTTTTACCAAGGCGCTGGCTAAGGAATGGCCGCACGCGTTGGTTAAAGCTATCGATATTGATCCTTCCGATGCAGGTTTAGCCGAGCAAATCACTGCAGAGCTTTTTTGTGCAGATCGTGAAGTTGAGGTTGGGTTTACGGGTGGCAGAAGGCAAGTGGTTTCACTTGAGCCAGTGGCGGATGTCTCGGCAGATGGTCATACGATTGGCAAAGATGATGTCATTGTTATTACCGGTGGCGGACGCGGCCTTGGTGCGAAGACGGCTCTTCACTTCGCGAAAAAATACCAGTGCGGTTTGGTACTCACAGGGCGCTCTGATTCGAACGATGCTCAGGATATCACCAAGACATTGGCAGACATTGAATCCTTGGGTTCACGCGCTACTTATATTCGCTGGGATGTTCAGGCAGTGATGAGCGCGGATCAGCTAGACGCCGTGAAGTCGTTGGGGCCGGTGACAGGAGTGATTCATTGTGCCGGTGTCATCCGGGATAAGCGCATCGAAGATAAGACGATTTCAGATTTGCGGACGGTTTTTAACACCAAAGCTTTGGGCCTTTTGAATACGATGCAGGCCCTCGAACATGAACCTTTGCGGTTTATGGTGGGTTACTCATCATGGTCGGGACGTTTTGGGAATGTTGGACAAACTGATTACAGCGCTGCAAACGAGTGGCTGAACCGTGCTCTTACCTTTGTCGGGCGTGAACGAAAAGACCTCTGTGTGACGTCGGTGATGTGGCCGCCTTGGGAAGATTCGTCGATGGCTCAGACGATTCCCTCGCCGGTCCGTAAAGCCATGGAAAGCCAGGGCGTTCGGTTTCTACAAGACGATGAAGGATTTGAATTACTAGACGAAGTGTTGTCCAGCGGGACAAGAGGGGAAGTTCTGGTTGGGGGACGGGTGGCGTTGGAGACCAGCTCTTTGGCTACTTCGGAAGTGCTTTCCACGCTTACGCACCCATACTTGGAAGACCACCGCTTAAAAGGTGAGCCGGTCATGCCTCTTGCAGTAGCGTTAGACCAGGTTTGTCAGGTTGCTCTCGAGCTATGTGATAATGGCGTGCACGAGGTTCGAGATCTTAAACTCTACCAAGGGGTGGTGGCCAATTCTCCGGTTTTATTGGAAGGTGAAACATCCTCATCACGTCACGATGTTGATGGTGTACTGAAGGCGACGTGGGAGCTTAAGCAGACGGTAGAGGATGGTAAGAAGGCGCTCGCATATAAGGCGCAAATCGAGTCTATGGCCGATTGGCAAGAGGAGGGTGAAACCTTTGCGGTTCAACCATCGGTTCTTCCTGAATTGCCGCTCGCGCTCGAAGACTTTTATGCTGAGCATACTTTTCATGGACCGCTCTTACATGGCGTTGAGTCGATTACGGCCATGGACCAACACGGGGTGAAGGGCTTGGTGAAAACATCAAAGCCATCTGACTGGGTACCGATGTCTATACGCAGCGCCTGGGCTGTAGACCCCTTGGTTGTTGATGGGAGTTTTCAGTTGGTTGCCTATTGGATGTGGCACTTTCATAAGAAGGCAGCGTTTCCAGTAGGATTCGGACGGTTCATTCATGTAAAGCCTTTCTCGGGTGATACGATTTATTGCCACGTGGTCTCTGTTGAAGTCGGAGATTCGTCTTTCACCGGTTCGATTCGATACACCGATGCTAACGGTGATTTGTTCGCGATATTAGAAAATGTAGAAGCGCAGGTTTTTGAGTCTGCCTCCCAAGAGAGTACTTCAGAGGCCGACGACTCGGTGAGTGAAGTTCAGGATCAGCATTATAAGGTAGAAGCTTTTCCCGAGGTTCAAGCATTTGCGGAACGCCTCAAGATGACCGAAGCCATGGGCCTCCAAAACCCATTCTTCAGTGTACATGAGGGCACGGCGCGGGATGTTTCGGTTGTAGCGGGCCATGAAATGGTGAACTTTTCAAGCTACAATTATCTTGGTTACTCAGGCCACCCTCAAGTGGTGCAGGCAGCCCAAGATGCGATTGCAAGATATGGCACATCGGTATCTGCAAGCCGCGTAGCATCGGGCGAAAGACCTTTACACGGTCAGCTTGAAGAAGAACTTGCGAAACTCTTGCAGGTAGAATCGGCGCTTATTTTCTCCAGCGGACACCACACCAATGAATCGGTGATTGGTCATTTGTTTGGCGAGAAGGATTTGATTGTTCACGATTCGCTGGCCCACAACTCGATCATGCAAGGCGCGCTCTTAAGCGGTGCCAAGCGCCGGCCATTCCATCACGATGATTGGGAAGAACTCGATAAGATTCTCTCACAGCTTCGTCCCCACTTTGAAAAGTGTGTGATTGCCATCGAGGGTGTTTACTCTATGGATGGTGATATCGCGAACCTGCCGAGGTTCATTGAGATGCGTGATAAGTACAAGTGTCTTCTCTTCGTAGATGAAGCGCACAGTGCTGGTGTTCTCGGCGGGACCGGAGGCGGTATTCGTGAGCATTTTGGAACACGCGGCGATCAGGTGGATATCTGGATGGGTACGCTCTCGAAGTCTTTTGCTAGTTGCGGTGGTTATATCGGCGCAAGCGCAGCGTTGGTTGAGTACTTAAAATATACCACGCCAGGCTTTGTGTTCTCGGCGGGGATTAGCCCGGCCAACTCAGCCGCGGCTTTGGAAGCAATTCGCTTGATGAATCAGGAACCCGAGAATGTGAAGCGCTTGCAGCACAATTCGGAGTTCTTCCTGAAGGCACTTAAGGCACACGGTATCGACACGGGCTTTAGTGAAGGCTCTGCGGTTGTTCCGTGTATCGTAGGCAATTCTATGAAGTCTTTGCAGCTCTCAGAGAGCCTAAGAGTGAAGGGCATCAACGTGCAGCCAATTGTTTACCCTGCGGTGGATGAAGATGCGGCACGCTTGCGGTTTTTCCTAAGCTCTCTACACACTGAAGATCAGCTGCGGTTTACGGCCGACACCTTGGCACAAGAGCTTCGAGCCCTTGAGGTACTTGAGCCCTCAATGAGTGAGAGTCCGCGAGTCTAGTGTGTTTGATTCAGTTTGAAAAAAGAATGGAGTCGGCGTCTACGGATAACCGACCATTTTACCTTGCTTGGGATCCCAAAGCTTGAGCTTGAAGCACTCAATCATAGACTTTAACGTGAGTTGAACCCGAACAGGGTTTTGCGTTTCCGGCATATCGCGCATTACCTCAGGTAAGCGGTAAAACGGAATCGATGGGTTTAAGTGATGGATATGGTGGTAGCCGATGTTTCCGGTAAACCAGTGCATCATTGGACTTAAGTCAAAGAAGCTCGATGACTCTAAGGCAGCGCGCGTGTATTCCCAGTCTTTTCGTTCCACGATGTGGATTCCTGGGAAATTGTGCTGGGTGTAAAAGAGGTATGCTCCGCTTGCGCAGGTAATTGCCAATGGCAAGAAGATGCCGAAGAAGTATGCATTCCAGCCAAAGAAGTAGGGTACAGCAGTTGCCAAGCAGGTATGCAGAATAAGTGAGGCGAAGGAGTCCCAATTTTTCTTCGGATCCCGCACAAGTGAACTGACAAGCATGCCAAGGACAAACACCGTAAAAATACCAAAGAGAATCGTCAGAGGATGGCGGCTGAATTTGTACTTCAGCTTTTGCATCGGCGTCATCATGTTCCACATGCGTGTGGTGACCATCATGTAGGAACCGATATGCGAACCGGCAATCTTAGCGGTATGCGCGTGATGATAGTTATGCGTCTCTTTCCAAACAGTCCGGGGCGTCATTTGGTAGAGGCCGTGCAGAGAGAAGAGGAGCTTCGCGCTTTTACTACGGCTCAAAAGAGCTCCGTGAACATGGTCATGGTAGAGAATAAATGCGCGTACGAAAATCATCCCAGCAATAATGGCGGCAGCTGTTTGGGCCGGCCAAGTCGGTAGAATCGCTGCGAGTAGGCTGCAAGTCGCCCAGAGCCCAAAAGTGGATAAGGTATACCACCAGCTCTTAGCTTTATCTTCTTTCGCGTATTTTCGGGTAGCGCTGATCAGGTCCCGCCCTGTTCTGGTTTCGCCGCTCATCCGGAAACTGTCCTCGTTAAATCGGTTGCAACAAAGGGCAAGAATGGCCCCTTCGAATGCTCGGCTTATAGCCTAGGGGTCTTGAATTGGAAAGTAGATAGCAGACCAATTTTAATTGATTGCTGACAACTGGGACACTTGATGATACCACCTCGGCCAGTATGATCCTGGACACAATGGAGAGAGACCATGGGTAACCTCGAGTGGAGTTTGATTGGATTGGTTTTGGTTTGGCTATTGGCCAATGCGAAATCTTCGCGACCAGATGGTGACGTGGTCACCAAGATTCATCCCTACCGTAAAATGCTGGGTTACATCATGCCGTCACGAAACGGATCCGTGGTGTATTATGATGAATACGTCAACGTGGAGGATCTTCTTGGCTACCTCGAAAAAGCCAAAGGCAAATTCAACGCCAACATGACTCATTGTTTGGTTGCTGCCTGCGCGGTGGCGATGGCTGAAAACCCGAAGATGAATCAGTTTGTTTCGGGGCGTCGCCTTTACAAGCGAAAAGGGGCTTACCTTACCTTCAGTATGAAGCGTGAGAAGCTGAATAAAGAAGCGAAGCTGTCGGCCGTTAAGATGAAGATGGACCAAGGCGAGACTTTTAAAGATCTGTGTGATCGGGTGAACGGCCAAATCAAGGTCGAGCGCTCAGGCAAGAAAACTTACGCTGATAAAGAACTTGGTTTGTTTGCACTGATTCCGCGCGCGGTTCTTGAGGCGGCGGTACGAATGTTTTTCAAGCTCGACTATTACAACCTTTTGCCAAAGAGCTTCATTGAAAACGATGGCATGTTTACGAGTATTTTTATTGCCAACTTAGGCAGTCTGAATATGCGTGCAGGTTTTCACCACTTGTTTGAGTGGGGCAATTGCCCGCTCTTTATGATGGTTGGCCGCGTTGAAGAGAAGCCAGTGGTTGTAGACGGTGAAGTGAAGGTACAAAAGCAACTTCATATTCGCTGGACTTACGACGAGCGAATTGATGATGGCCTTACGGCGAGTTACGGAATGGCAACAGTGAATCGTGTGCTTGAGAACCCATATGAATGGCTTGGCTGTTTGGCTGACGACGGTTCAGATGAGCGTCGTTTAAAGCCACGCTCGGCGTAGATTCAAACAAGTTTGACCGGTTTAGGGTACTTCCACTTCCTCAGGTGAACGCGTTCTAAAGCGCGCATCGACCACATCCACCAATTCGTAAAAATCAGTGTAGAAACGCTCATCCGATTTCCCGCTTGCGAAGTCGACCCAGAAGTTTCCTTTGTCGCAAATACCGGACTCACACTTTCCGTCTGGAAAGATAGTGATGAATTTAGCCCATTTTGAGACGCCCACACTTTGCGACTCCACCATGTTGGATAGCATGATGAGTGACGCTCCTAGAAGATCCCTGTGTTTTTGACCTTGCCCGTGAAGAAAGAAAAATACGGGGTATGTCTCGTCTGCATTTTCTGGGTCGAAGTATCCTGGTGGCAAGAGATAGCTAAATTCCTTCGTTTTGCCGAGTGTGGCGCTTTCGTAGCTATCGCTATTTGCGTAGGCCGGATCGCCAATTGGGTTGGACGGTTTCGTGGAGAGGTTGGCGTTGGGCCACTGCTGCTGAGCAATACTCATGGCAGACAACATCCGGTCGATGACCTGGTTCGCTGTGCCAACATGGTTACCATCACCTTGCGCGATATCGAATGCAGAAGCTTCAAGATTTCCGTACCGGATATAAGTGTACTGGTTCACTTTTTCTGCTGGGACCATAGATGGGTCAAAGTCTTCGCCGTCTTGAGCCAGCTCGCTGAACTCGTTGTAGGTGCTTGAGTAGTCTTGGGGAACTTTGGTTTTTAAATGTGCAAAAAACGCGTTGCTGCCGACAGCCGTATTGAGAAAATCGCGAATGCCCGCATCCATATAAATATTGAGTCTTCCAAGTTCATCGGCAGTGAGCTGGTTTAGAAGGTGGCGCGGGTCGTAAGCGATGGAGTGCTCGACTGCCTGTGATTGACTAAAGGCATCATCGTCTTCGCCGTGGTCACCGGTATCTGCAACGCCGTCGAGACCAAAGTCAGCAAAGGGTTCGCCGCCATCATACTGGTAATTATTTTCGGTTCCGCTGGGGTTACGAAAGTAGTCGTAGTTGTCGCCTGCAGGATCAGGGTTGGTAATGGCGTCGTAGCCTTCTTCTAGATCGTCTGGAAGTGCGTCTGTGCCAAAGTCGTCGAAACGCTCACGGGCGTTCACAATAACGGGTTCGCTGTAATCACGGACACCGTTACCGTTGTAGTCTACAGCCAGTAGACCTGGCATGGAGTACCAGCGATTGCTTTCTGGAGTGATGCGACCAAGTTTACCCTCAAGCGTTGCGTTGTCGTCGCTCTCTTCACCTTCACAAAAAGTGATAACGGGGAAGGTGCCTTCTGGATTGAATTCGGCATTGAAGTAGTTTTCTAGAACGACTGGATTTGCGCATTTTTCTTCATGGGATTGCGCGAGCCATTCTTCAGTGACACCGGGAGCTGCCCAGGCCACATCGGCATTGGTTTCGTAGAGTGTGTTGCCAAAGCCTTTTTGAATATCCAAGAGCGCCTGCATCAAGCTAATGCGGTTAAACGAACCACCTCGGCCGCCGTTGGGACCACGCCACCAATTGTTGTAGTCCGAAATAAATTCCATGGGTCTGTCCATGTCTTGGGTGACGATGTCTGCTGGCACCATGGCTCGCTCTGCGAGGAGGTTGGCTCCCGGCTGCTCCGAGTAGATTCCACAGTAGGTCTCTTCGCTGTTGAGGCTTTTACCCGCCTCGAGAAACTCGGTCATGGTTTCGTAGCTGCAAAATCCGCCCAACCAGCTTCTCTGAATCATTCGGTTCATGGAAGTCTGGTCGATAAGGGGTGCGCCAAGGATACCGATGGAGTCCCATTTCTCGGGTTGGGAGAGGGCGAGGTAAGCTGCTGCTCCGCCGCCCATGCTGACTCCAGCAATCGATTTATAAGTGTAATGACGGGTGTTGGTGATTTCTGGTGTCTGAATTTCTTCAGCAGAACAGCCCATAAGCATTGCGAACGCAACTAAAGTCGATACGGTTTTCATATATGTCCCCCCGGACAATCTGGCAGTCGATGTAAGCCCAGGTACCCCCGGAGCCCACATTGGTCTTTTGAAAGCGTACCTTAAGCGCCCGGTTCACGATCCGACAAGTGTAAAATGAGGTAAGCGGGGTTTTTTCAGGCGTCTTCGGCCCCAAGATCGCCTGGATTGATGGACTCACCGAGTTTGGGGAACCAATCCTGGTCTTTTTCTGATTTTGGTATGACCAAAGCCTCGCCATCGAAGCGGGTACGGCGGCCAGGCAGAATGAAGGCGTGAAAGCTATATTGAAATATAGAGGCTTGATTGAGGGACGGGTGCATATGGGGCACAACATCACGGTCATGAATCTCGCGCAGTAAGCTCCAATGGAGGCCTGGCTTGATATGGTGGATGGTGTGAAAACCATTGTTGAAGGTAAACCAGCCGAAGGTTTTTCCAACAAAGTTGCGGCTGTGGTTGAACTCTGAATCTTCGTCGCAACCATCGTGCTGCAAAAAGTTAATACTGACGATTCCCCAGGCAGCCCAAATATGTGGAACGAACCAGTAGACGAGGAATTTACGCCAATCTAAGACGAGCAGGGTAGCCGATACGGTGTAGAAGACGGCGCTCTCCAGCATGAACTGACGGTACCAGCGTGGCCGGCGATTCTTCATCATCTTTGAGAATTGGAAGTCGTTGGAGACAATTGCGGGGATAACCGCGGGAAAAAAGAACAAGAGATTCAGAAAATTCCAAGAGAACCGAACCTTGGTTGTTCTCATGATGTCTTTAGGCTTTTGCGTATAGCGGTGGTGGCTCAAATTATGCCCCGAAACATAAGAGCTTACAGGGTTGCCGTAGGTTAAACTCAGGATGATTTGAAACCAGCTATTCATTTTCTTGTTCTTGAAAATGGGGCAGTGAATCGTGTTGTGGGTGATGATTGCGCAAAACCACGACCAGATGCAGGTGGCGATAAAGAGGGGAACGGCTATCCAGGGATTGGTGGGCACCGTGATCCATTGGAAAATCAGTAGGAAGAAATAAAAGCCTACAAACCCCAGCGTGCGGCGGTCCGCTTTATAACGCAGCTTAAACATATTTTACCCCGGATTAAATTGGTCCTGAATATTAGACCACGACTTAACACGGTGCATTGTCATCGGTAAAGTGAAAGAAGTGGGTTCTTTTCTGAAAGATGGGGCAGTGGTTCCACTCTAAGAAACATGACATGATATCTCTCAAAATAGTCATCGATGGTTCTACCCTCGAAGAAAGGAACAGTTTAAATGAAAAAAATTGGAGTCTTATTGGGGGTGTTGTTCTTAAGTGCGTGTGCTACGGCCACCTATCCGACCAATGTACCAATTACCCAAGCAGTGACCGTCTTTGGTAATATTGGGCCTCTGGCGTCGCAAGAGGGTTACCAGGTTCAGTCCAATGGAGATCGGCTGCACATTGCTTTCGATACGGCCACAGAGATTCAATACGTGGCGGATCCAGAGTTTACGGGAGGGCCGAATATTCTAATTGGTGTCATGGTTCAGGATGGCAAGGTTCCAGAGCATGAAGTAGGTGCACGCATGCAGGCTGCGTCTCAGAAGGCTTACGAATGGCTCAAAAAAGCAACAGCGGTTGCAGCTCCGGCTCCGGCTTCCGCTCCCGCGGTGAATGTGAATATTCAGGTTTCAGCGTCGCCAGTTGTTGTGGTGCCGGGCAGTTGTCAGAAGTTACTAGATTGCCACGCTGCACTTGCAACCGTTTTTTGTCAGGCAGGTGGAGCCACTTGTCAGTTTAAAATCGAGATTTCAGGCATGGACGATGCCGCCTGTGTGGAGGCTTTACCGATGGTTCGTATGACCGTAGAGCCACTTTCGATGGGGATGCCGGGATTTTCAATGCCAGTGGCCTGTCAGTAGAACTCAGTTTTTTTAATTAAATCAGGGGCTTATGGCCCCTTTTTTTTGTTTTTATTTTACGTGCATTTGGGTGTTGAGCCTAACTCCGCTTCCTTTTATTCTGCTTCGTATGACGAAAAAGAAAATTCTGGTGGTCGATGACCAGGAAATGATGCGCAACATCATGGCAGAAATCGTAAATGCAGATGATAATCTGGAAGTTTGTGGTTTCGCCAACGATGGTATGCAGGCGGTAAAGCAGGTTGATGCATTGTCTCCCGATTTGGTTCTTCTCGATTTAGAGATGCCCGAGTGGGATGGCATGGGTTTTCTGAGGCATTATCGTTCTAATTTCCAGGGCAAAGTTGTGGTGCTCTCTGGCAAGGTCGGCGGTGCGCTTCGTCCCATTGGCGATGCTGCGAGACGGCAAGGTGCTGATGAGGTTTTAGAAAAGCCTAAGGGCGAGGGCGGTAAGCCAACGGCTGATGATACTAAGATGATTATTGAAACCATCTACAAAGTGTTGGAACTTTAACCTCTTAATCATTCTCAAATTGAAAACAAAAAAAGGCCCTCTGTCGCGACGGAATGCGGACAGAGGGCCTTTTTTAATGTTCCTGGCAGGCTACAAGCAATCTGAGTGCAGCCCCGACAGCGGGTTGATTATTGGCCCGCAGTTGCGTCGCCCCAGGAGTACTCTACCAGCGCATTGCCGGCTTGGTAGCCATAGGCGCGCATGATGAGTTCACGGTTGGTGGTGCCGTTTACACGAATCCACTCGTTGCCTTTACCGTTTGACGTCTGGTCACCATTGTAACCGCTGTAGCAATACTCAACACCTTGATAGGTTGTGCATCCTTCAGTTGCGCCGCTCAGTAGGCCGTTTGGCCAGGCAATGATTTCAGTACCAGTTGCTTGGTCGATGATTTGAACATCAACGTCCTTGTCGCTGGTAAGCTTGATGTAAACATACTCTTTACCTGCAGGGATGTTACCCACAGTCACAGTTGCTTTATCAGCAATCGGTTGATTGAACTCGCCGCTGCCTTGGTCAACACAGTCTTCTGGTGCTTCCCAGCTGTAGTTAACCAGTGCATCACCGGCTTTGTAACCGTAAGCTTTCATGATGACGTTTCGGTTGGTGGTTCCGTTTACACGAATCCACTCATGTCCGAGGTTACTTCCGTCGCCATTGTAACCGCTGTAGCAGTACTCAACGCCTTGGTAAGTTGTGCAGGATTCACCAGCACCGTTGACGAGTCCGTTTGGCCAAGCAATGATTTCAGTTCCTGTTTCTTCATCGATGATTTGAACGTCAACGTCTTCGTCGCTCAATAGTTCGATGTAAACGTCAGCTTTATCAGCAGGAATGGTGCCTACAACCACTGTGTCTCGGAATGAGATAGGCTGGTTGAATTCGCCGCTACCGCTTTCGCAAGCGCTGCCCCAGTTGAAGCCGCCGTCGCCGTTGTCGCCGCCGTTACCATTGTCACCACCGTTGCCGTTGTCTCCGCCGTTACCATTGTCGCCGCCGTTGTTGTCAGGCTGGCAGGTAGGAGCTACTCCGTTATTGTTTACACAGGTTTCGCCGCTAGCACATCCGCCGTTGTTCGTTGCACACTCATTGATGTCTGTGCATGTTGCCGCAGTTCCAGCATTGTTTGTGCAAGTGATGTAAGTTGCGCTTCCGCATCCACCGTTGTTTGTTGCACACTCATTGATGTCTGTGCATGTTGCCGCAGCGCCAGTGTTGTTTGTGCAAGTTGTGTAAGTTGCGCTTCCACATCCACCGTTGTTTGTCGCACATTCGTTGATGTCAGTGCATGTAGCAGCAGCACCAGCGTTGTTTGTACAAGTTGTGTAAGCCGCGTTTCCGCATCCACCGTTGCTTGTTGCACACTCGTTGATGTCTGTGCATGTTACTGCAGCGCCTGAGTTGTTTGCGCAAGTTGTGAATGCTGAATCACCGCATCCACCGTTGTTGGTTAAACATTCGTTAACGTCTACACACTCAGCAACGCCATTGTTGTTGTTGCAAGTAAAGAAGTCAGCGTTACATCCGCCGTTGTCTGTTTCACATGGGTCAACATTAAGAGATGCTTCAAGCAATTCTTGAACTTCTGCCCAAGTAATGCCGGTACCAGCTGTTTGTGTATTTACACGAACTCGAACATCGCTGGTTTCAGCGACGCCCTTAACTTTCACATAAACTTTGTTCCAGCCGCTGCTCACTGTTCCAGCACATACCTGCTTGGACTTGAAGTCATCAGCAGTGTTGATTGTGCCGCTGCATGCGTTGTAGCTGTCAGATGGAGCACTTCCGATACCAACGTAAAGGTCAGCATCGCCGTCACCGTTGAGTGTGAAGCTGATTTTCTGACCTGCTTCTACATCGAAGCTACCATAATCTTTCCACTCACCAGCAGTTACGGTTACGTCTTCGTTAATGTGCCATTCTGGAACAGTCGCAACTTCAAATTCATTCTTGATGGTTGGTAGCCAGAGAAAGTCAGGGTGGTCTTTCTTGGATACGCCAAACCACTCGCCGCCGATGATTTCGCCGTCAGCATTGAGCTCAAGAACGTAGTTGTAAGTGTCAGTCTTGGTGTAGTTGTCAATTGTGTTGGCGAGGTTACCGTTGTCGCTGGCCTTGCTGGCGTATGCTTCAGTAATCCAGCTTACCTTCGTTTGGATTTTACGGAATGCAACCGCATCATCGTTGAACTTGTACTCAGTTGCCAATGCACCGCCAAGTCGAGTTGCAATCGTGTACTTGAGGTCTTCGTCTGCAGGTGTTGCGTATGCGAAGACGCTTACGAATACCTGAGTCTGACCCGCGGCTGCAGTAAGGTTGCAGTTTTCAGTGCTTCCATTTGCGTAAGGACGACAATCGTAGTCAGAAGTCGTTGGCTGGCTGCCAAACTTTACATAGAGGTCAGCATCGCCGTTACCGGTCATTTCAACCGCTACAGTTTCACCTTCGACTACTGTGTATGCATCGAAGTGTGCCCATGCATCCTTTACAAGGTCACCTTCTTCTTCTTCATTACGCTGGCCTTCATAAACCTGAATCAATTCATTGGCCTGAAGTTCAGTGATTTCCTCATTTACGAGCACTTCGTATCCGCGGATAGGCTGGTTCCACACCTGATAATCAATGGTGCGGTCTTCAACGAGTGTCTCGCCCTGAATACCAATCAAGTTAGCAAGTACGAGGTGAAGCGTTCCTGGGTTGGTATCTTCACAGCCGATTGGACGACCAAATTCGTCGAATTCGATGCTGTCTTCGTCGGTCGCACCTAAATCTTGGTTACAGCGAGTTCCTACGAACTTTGACTGTGAGCCTTTGTCATAAGCGAGAGTGATGAGACCTTTGATGTCCATAACCGTGAACTCAACGCCATTCTTCGTCACGCTGTGCTCAGGCTCACGCTCCAGGATGGCTGCCGGTGCCCATGCGTGGCAAATACCGGTCCAGGTTTCCATGCAATAACCAGTGTCTTTGCCGTCGCGTTTTGCACATACCTTAGCAACACCATTTACTGCTTCACAGTCATCGTTGCTGGTACACATATCCGCTGTTGGGCGAGCATCTACACCGTAGTTTACGGACACACCGTCTTCGAGGTTTTCTTTGCCGAATGCTGCGCCAAACTTAGCCGCAGGTGACAAAGTCTCACCAACAACCTTTTGGTTGATACTGTCCTTAAAAGTGCTCCAGTAATCACTGGCCCAAGGTACCTTAGTAGCTTCGCCTGTTGTTGGGAGCTCTGCGAACTTGTAGTTGTAGCTGTTATCCAGATCCACAATTTGTGGTCGGTCAGCGTTGCTCCAGGCCATCGCGCCGGTAGCAGTCATTTGAGCTTCGTCCAGCTGAACGTCACTGAAGTCTTTTGAGCATGCGCTGAGTGTAAGTGCGGATACAGCCACTGCGATTGTAAGAATCTTAGTCGATGTCATTTTAGGTTTCCCTCGTTGTCCCAGTGAGCCAGGGGCTGGCTCGTACTCGATTGATGTTTTGCCGGTATACTGTCCCTAGATACCGACTCAGCCGAGCCTGAAAGTTCGTCCGCTTATGTGCACTTTTCGTACCACTTTGCGTCATTTCCCTAAGTGGTTGAAATGATTCAGGGGCTCCATATTTATAAACGCGCCAGTAGGTTTATGTCGGTGTATGTAGGCAGGTGTAGGATAACATACTGGCGCACCAAATTAATTTTGGCGCGTCACATTATTAAGTTATCCGAGTAATATTCGGTAAAGTTGTAAGGTTTTAACCCTCATGTTCGGAAAATAGAGGGTGAAATCGATATAATCCGAAAAGGTAAGACCAATCGGATAAGATCGGCGCCAAAATTTTAGGGTGAAAAACAAGTCGCTTAATTAACCAAGAGCGCCACCCCCGCGTAGGTAAACGCTTCCCTCCAACGCATCATTGGCGACTTAAAAGATAACGCCTTACTTCTGCCATGCCTTGAGTGAAGCTAACGCTTGGTCTCACACCTAATTCATCGCGTGCGCGCTTGCCGGGTATTCGGTGGTCACTGCCAATGAGGTTCAGGGCCTCGTGGGTCAGTAGAGGGCGGGACTTAAATCTGGCTTTGGCCCAAATGGTTTCACAAATATTCGCACCGGTCTTTGCCGCCCAGCTGGGTATGGAGCGCGGTTTCGGTGCACCCACGATTCGAGCTAGCTCCGAGAAATATGTTTTCCAGGTAACGTCGAGTTCATCGCAGGCGTTGTAGGCCCGGCCAGAGGCTGCGTCTTGTTGGAGCGCCGCGAGAATGATGTCGACCACATTGTCTACATAAACAAGTCCGGCGTTGCCGTGGCCACCATCTACCAAAGCCGGCATGCCTGCCTTTAAGAGCTCACACGCATCATTAACCCAAGGGCCGCTCTTGGGACCATAGACATTGGCGGGACGAACAATAGAGATATTCGCTCCCGACATAATTTTGTCCCAGGCAACTTGTTCTTGAGCTTGCTTGGCACGGCTGTAAACGCCGACGGGTTCACCAGGTGGGGTCTGTTCATGACAGGTATGGGTTTTTAAGTGATTACCGTAATAGACGATGCTCGAGATGAGGACGACACGTAGCTCTTGGGGTACTGCCTCAAACAGATGCCGAGTGCCGCCTACGGTAACTTTTTGGTGAAGCTCATCGGTGCCCGCATCGCCAACGACAGCGGCGAGGTGAATGGCCCCGCTGATGCCCTCCGCAGCTTTGCAAACATCCTCTTTGTTGCTGATGTCCCCGCGAATAATTTCAACTTTGTTATTAAAGGTTTGGGAAACATCTTCGTGTGGCAAAACGAAAGCGCGCACAGCGTGTCCTTGTTCCAGCAGGGCTGTGACGCATTTCTGGCCGATGAACCCAGAGGCACCGGTGACGAGGATAAGAGCGGAGTTTGACATGAATAGAATATGTCAGGCTGTTCTGGAGCGAGCAAGTAGGCGACTCGACAAGCTAAATTCCCTATGCCAGACTTCAGCTCTTGTCTCACTCATTAGGAATAGCTTCATGCTTTATAGACGGTTGTCCGCACCTACTGCCTTGTTTTTTTTAACGCTTATGATTGGCGCTTGTGGGAGTGATGAAGCTCCGGATACGAGTGAGCCCAGTTCGCCTGTTTCTGATGCGGCGGATAGTTCCGATGCAACGGACGCCTCTGATGTATCTGACGCTTCTGATGCGAGTGAGAGCAGCGATCCGAGTGAGACTGCCGAACTTCCTTGCACGGAAGCGGTCGTCGATTCATCTTATCGAGCTTGGCCAGTGGCCGATTGGGAAACCACATGCCCTGAAGTTCAGAATATCGACAGTGTGAAACTTCAAGGTGCTTACGATTATGCGTTTGCTCCGGGCCGTAATACGCAATCGGTGGTGGTTATTCGCAATGGAGCCATTGTTGCAGAATGGTATGCAGATGGAAAAACCAAAGACGACCATGTAACGAGCTGGTCTGTGGCCAAAAGCTTTTTGAGTGCAGTGGTTGGCATCGCGGTCTCAAGAGGCGACTTACCGAGTATTGATGAGCCTTTGGCGACCTATATCCCTGAGTTTCAAGGCACAGACAAAGAATCCATCACCTTCCGGCATGCGCTGCAGATGCGGTCGGGTCTTCAAGAGCACATGCCCGACAATATCTACATCCAAACCGATCAGCTCGCGTATGGCATTGAGCGAGATGTAGCAGAGGCACCGGGTGGCACTTGGGCCTATCAAAATGGCGACTCGATGCTTGTTTCACGAGGCTTAGAGGCTGCGCTTGGCTCGCCTTTTATCGATTACGCCAGTGAGGTCTTACTTGAACCTCTTGGAATTGATGCAAAATGGTGGACCGACTCGGTGGGTAATGCGTTGGGCTATTGTTGCCTAGATGCCACGGCCCGAGACTTTGCCCGTTTCGGACTGCTCTTTTCAAGAAGTGGTGATTGGGCAGGGAGTGAAGTGGTACCGGCTGCCTGGATTGCTGAATCCACGACGCCCGTCGGCACTGATATGGCTTAC
This sequence comes from Deltaproteobacteria bacterium, assembly GCA_018668695.1. Classification (NCBI taxonomy): domain Bacteria; kingdom Pseudomonadati; phylum Myxococcota; class Myxococcia; species Deltaproteobacteria bacterium. Next base: position 11,356 of record JABJBS010000368.1, on the reverse strand, counting down.
GGGCTCCACTGGTGGTCCTTCGATAACGGACTTTATTACGCAGCCCTGGGCGCTCGTAATCAGTCGATTTGGGTGTTTCCGTATTTTGATCTGGTGATTTTGCGCAATGGGATTTATGACAAGCGCGGAGACCCGGAAGATTACAGGGTGATTGGTGGAAGTTATCACGATACACCTGAGCCGTCAGAGTGGGATGATAGTGACTTTCTAGCACCAATTTTTGAAGCGATTAACGATAACCCTTTGAATAAATAAGAGGTACTGCGTGGAAGATTCAGCAGCGGTTGAGGTCCCTTGGGAACAACTTGAAAAAGATATTCTCCATAAGTTGGTGGAGGAATTCGTTTCTCGAGAGGGTACAGAATACGGCGAGACTGAAGTTGGCTTATCGACGAAGGTGAATCAGGTCGTTGAGCAATTGAAGGCGAAAAAGGCAACGATTACCTTCGACCCTGAAACCCAGACCACCCATATTATCTCCAAAGAGTAAGCGCTTAGCTTGTCAGCCTCCTGTGCTACTAAAAGCACATGTCCACAGATGCAGCCGAATATGTTGATCCCGATGAATTGCTCACGCCAACTGGTGTGTTGGGGCATTATTTTGGCTATTCGGAGTTTCGCACAGGGCAAGAAGAAGCCATCGATGCGGTGATGGCCGGGCATGATGCTCTGGTGCTGCTTCCTACCGGTGGTGGTAAATCACTTTGCTTTCAAGTGCCGGGGATCACCATGCGTTGCCTTGGGTATGGCCCAACCATCGTGGTCTCCCCATTGATTGCTTTGATGGAAGACCAGGTCGAAGCACTCAACGGGCGCGGGATTCCCGCTGCGGCGGTGCATAGCCAGAAGTCCGATGGGGTGAACCGGGATGTCCTGAGCCAGTTTGTGGCTGGAGAAATCGATTTCCTCTACGTTTCCCCGGAGCGCGCCTCCTTAAAGAGTTTTCATAGCGCAGCGAAGATGGCGCAGCCTGCTTTGATTGCTGTGGATGAAGCGCATTGTATTAGCCAGTGGGGCCATGATTTTCGTCCAGAGTACACACAGCTCGATGCTCTGCGCGCTGAAGTAGAAGCGCCGATGATTGCGCTCACGGCAACCGCCACCTCCACGGTCATGGAGGAAATCATCAAGCATCTCCATCTGGACGAGCCCCATGTCGTTCGCGGAGATTTTCGACGGCCCAACCTCAGCTTTCGAGTGAAGCCGCTTTCGCGTGATATCGAACGCATGGAATCTTTGATTCACAGTCTTACCGATATGGGTTTCCGCAGCCATGGTGCTGGCCGGTGTATTGTTTACTGCGCGACTCGTAAAAAGGTAGATGCTGTGCACAGCGCATTGAAGGGCGCCGGGTTTCCTGTGGCTTCCTATCACGCTGGGCGCACCGACAAGGCGCGGGCCATGGCGCATAAGTCTTATGAGCTTGGGCGAACGCCCATTCTGGTAGCGACGAATGCTTTTGGTATGGGCATAGATAATCCAGATGTTCGCCTGATTGTTCACTTTCAAACTCCGGGATCTCTTGAGGCCTATTACCAAGAGGCGGGCAGAGCAGGCCGAGATGGTTTACCCGGTGAGTGTCATCTTTATTTTGGTGTCAGCGATTTAATGACTCAGCGCCAGATTGGTCGCAGCAGCAGCCATGCCCTCAACAAGCGCAAGGCAAGTGCCTTAGAAGCCATTGAGTCTTACGCTCGCTCTGAAGAGTGTCGTCAGCAAGTCATCTGTGAGTATTTCACAGGGCAAAAACCTAAAGAGCCATGCGGTTCTTGCGATGTTTGTACGGATTCAGGAAGTGTTGTTGATGCTTTCGAGCAGTTTGAAGAGCGCAGCGGTGGGCGGAAAAAAGAAAAGCCAGAGCCCGTTGGTCATGACGATAAAGACATCATTCTTAATGCAGCGGCAGGTTTAACGCGCCCGGTGGGCAAAACCAACCTCGCTAAAGCGCTGCGTGGAAGCCGTGCAAAAACACTACGCAAGGGTGGCCTCTTAAAGCTTGAGCAACACGGGGCCCTCCATCATCACTCAGAGGTTTCCTTGGTGGCGGCCATTGAAGAGCTGCTGAAATCTGGCGGCCTTGAGGAGCGCGGGCGCAAGTACCCCACGGTATGGCTTAAAGGGCGCCCTATTCGTGAGAAAAAGAATTCGGTAACAGGAACTGGGCGTGTTTCGTCTAGGCGTAAGCTCGGCTCAACGTTAGCACGGCAGCTCACCAATTACCGAACTAGGCAGGCCAGAGCGCTTGGCTGGAAGGCCTACATGGTGTTTCAAAAGAAGGTCATCGATGCCATTGCAGAAGCTAAGCCCCGTACCTTGTATGAGTTAGAGTATATTCGTGGGCTGGGTCCGGCGAAGATAAGCCGATTTGGGCAAGACATTATCGACATGGTCGACCGCTACAGCGAAGACTAAGTTTCTGCTTAACCCTCGATTCCCTGTAGCATAAATCCCAAAATAGGATGACACTTACGCTCGCATGCGCTGTAGAATGTTCGCTCGATACGTGGGTGAACCGGCGGAGAGTTGCCCCACCAAAACTCTGCGAGCCCGAGCGGCTTGAGTGAGTGGGTGGATGCATATTGCAGAAGCTTGGGCGCGCAGCAGTCTCCCATTCCTGTAGGTGGTCTTTTATCTTGATTCCATACATCAAGTTGCTTGCGTGACTCGCCCCGAACATTCACGAGTGTGTAGGCTGCATGAATGACATCGGTGATATGCCAGCTTAGTTCTTTGCGTTTGAATTTCAGATCTAAAATAGCTTGTTCCCGGCCCGGTGCAGGAGAGCGAGATTCAAGCTCTTTGATTTGGTCCGTGAGTACTTTCACCTTGGCTTCAGTTTCCAGTCTGAGTTCATCAAAAAGGTGAACCTGTGAGGTGGGTGGGACGAAGCCGGGAAGAGACCAAGCACCTTCATACATACCGGAGAAGGCGCGTAGAACACCGGTGTGACCATCGCGTGTTTCACAAACCAGAACGCCAAACATTTTCCCAATTTTGGGCGCATAAAGACAATCGGTGGAGAAGGGCTCTACTGCGCCGCGCAGATTATCAAGCTCGCCCATCAGGCGCTGAGCTTCTGCAATGGCTCTTCTATTGGGAGAGATATTTAGAAATTCTCCAGTATCAGGACAAACCCCGCCGTAGGAGACGTCCGGTATTTCTCCTTGATAGGATTCAGTATCGGGGTGCAGGGCTAAAAGGAGCGGCGGATTCATACCGCTCCCTTACGGGTTTGTTGTGGTGGAGTCGACCCTAAATCAGCTTCGATTAAGGGATAACCTTAATGTTGCCAACCATATCTGCGTGGTTTCCACACTGGTAGTTGTAGTACCCGGGTTCAGTGAACGTTACGGTGGAGGTTTCGCTGCCCGCGACCAAATCACCTTGTCCTGGCTCGGAGCATGCAGCCACGACCGGGTGGGTGCTGGTTACGCCAATACTCACGCTTTGACCCACCTGGGCGATGATGCACTTGGGTGTGTAGGAGCTAAATGGATTGACTTGGATGGCAATGGGACCATCTTGAGCGGTCATGTCTTCGTAGTCACTTTCTGCGCACTCTGCCCAGTCAGCCGCGCAGGTCGGGTCGGGTGGGCATTCGCCGGTACCTTCGCCGGAGCAGTCAGCATTGCATTCGCCGCAGGCTAGAACGTCGCCATCGTCGCAGGATTCAAACTGAGGGCAGAACTCTCCATCGCCGCAGGTCGCGCCGCCGCCGACGTTGGTGCAATCGGCGTTACATGTGCCACAGGCATCGGTGTAACCGTCGTCGCAGATTTCTCCTGCTTCAACGACGCCGTTACCGCAACTGGCAACGCAATCGTTATCGTCGTTGGCGTTGCATCCTGCCGCGCAGCAGCCATCATCACTGATACAAGCGGTGATGAGTTCATTGGAGCATGCCATGTCGCAGGTTTCTGGGCTGCCGGTTTGTAAATCAGCAGTACAGGCATCTGTGTCGGCGCACTCTAGAGGGCAGTCACCGTCACAGGTTTCGCCGGCTTCGATGACGCCGTTGCCGCATTCAGCCTCAGGCTCTTCTTCTTCGCATTCGACCCCGGTACCTTCGTCGCTGCAATCTGCGTTGCAAGCCCCACAATCTTGAGCATCGCTGTCGTCGCATACTTCGTCTTCATCGATGACGCCGTCGCCGCAAGCTGCAAGTAGACAGTTGGTTCGGCATGCGTCTGGTTCTGTATCGGAGTTAAGCTCGCCCTGATCGCAGGTCTCGCCGGCTGCCGCATTCACAATGCCGTCACCGCAGCTAGAAACACTGCAGTCTTCGTTGCATGTTTCCGATTCTTCGCCATCATCGCAGGCTTCTCCGGCAGCTTCGTTTGCATTGCCATCGCCGCATACAACATTGGTGCAGTCGTCATCGCATGTCGCAGATTCACCCTGAGTGTCGCATTCTTCATCGCCATTGACTCCGCCATTGCCGCACTCTGGGCAATCGTCGGCATCGTCGAATACTGAGTCGTAGTTCTCTGAGCAGTAGTCATCGCAGTATTGGTCGTTGAGCCATCCGCATGGATCATCAGCGCCGCAGGTACATTCTGAGTATTTCGCATTTTCCGGCCCGCAGTCGCCGCCGCAAGGTCCATCACCAGTTCCGCCTGTACCACCAGTTCCGCCCGTACCTGGATCGGGTGTAGGCGCTTCACCACAATCACCACCATCGTATTCCAGATCGGCGCATGCGTATTCAGAGTCGCAAGTGCCGTCGCCAATTTTTTCTAGAACAACACACTCGCCGTAACAGTCCGATGCGCATTCTTCATCTGCGTTGCAGCCTGTGAGCATCATGAGTGCAGAGCCGACCAGAATAAATAAATTGATTATGGATTTCATATTTTTCTCCCCCCAAGAATCAAAGCCCAGAACCAATAACATTTTGCTTCAGGCTTAATCAATATGGTGCCAAGTCATGCCCGGTTAATCGAGTATGTTGTGGGCTTCCCGTAAAAGTTTTTCAGTTTCGGTCCATGAAATACAGCCATCGGTAATACTCTGACCGTAGGTGAGCTCGCCGCCCAGAGACTGCTTGCCTTCTACGAGATGACTTTCAAGCATCACCCCGAGAATACTGGGTTGTCCTTCATTGACCTGTTTGAGGACCTCGCGAAAAACGGCAGGTTGTTTGCTGTAGTCTTTTTCACTGTTGGCGTGGCTGCAATCAATCATGATGCTGCGAGGCTGCGCGTTGGTTTCCTCGAGGCGTACCTTGGCAAAAGCTACGTGTGCTTTTGAATAGTTGGACTGGCCGCCTCCGCCGCGAAGTACCAAGTGAATATTTGGGTTGCCGCGGGTTCGCACAATACAGGTCTGGCCATTGTTATCGATGCCGAGGAAGGCTTGGCCGTGGGCTGCTGAAGCCATAGCGTCAATGGCAACTTGGAGCGCTCCATCTGTGGCGTTTTTAAAGCCTACGGGCATGGATAGCCCACTTGCCATTTGGCGATGTGTTTGGCTTTCGGTGGTGCGGGCACCAATGGCGGCCCATGCGACGAGATCTGAGGTATATTGCGGTACAATGGGATCGAGAAATTCGGTGGCGCAGGGCAGTCCGAGTTCATTGATTTTGAGTAGAATTTCACGAGCGCCTCGAAGCCCTCGGTTCATATCATGACTTTCATCACAGCCCGGGTCGTAGATATAGCCTTTCCATCCAACCGTGGTTCTTGGCTTTTCGAAGTATACGCGCATCACGACGATGATTTGGTCAGCGAGTTCTTCTTTGAGCGCCGCAAGACTCTTGGCGTATTCTAGAGCACTTTCAGGATCATGGATGGAGCAGGGGCCTGAAATGACGACCATCCGTTTATCCTGGCCAGCGAGTGCTTCATTGAGTTCGTGACGGCCTTGTAAAACCGTTTTACTCGCAAGGTCGGAAAGTGGGAACTCTTTAGCCGCTTCAGCGGGCGTGATGAGTGTCTCAAATCCGGATACTCGGACGTTTCTTGTCTCTGGTGTGCTCTTGGAAGTCATTGAGGGAGGGTAATGGGCCTTAGCAGGCTTGGCAAGCTTTTCTGTGGCCAGCAGCGGACTTCGCTCTTATGGGGAGTCTGGAGCGAGGTCTTTGAGAACCTGAAAGAGCTCTTTGACGAGTTTCGGTGGCTTTTCTGCCGCCTGCTCTTTTTGAGCGCGTCGCACCAGTTGCCGGATGGCTTGCCGGTCTGCTTGGGGACAGACTTCCATCAGGCCTTGGAGCGCTGAGTCTCCCTCGCTCAGCAGCTTCGTGCGCCAATATTCGCAGCGCTTGAGCATCATTTCCCAGCTGGCCTGGGTAAGCTTGAGGCTGCCCAGGCTTTCTTCGATATCGTCAAGATCTGCGCCGCGCATGAGCTTGGCAATAAACCGAACCTGACGATTGCGAGATTTTGAGGGCTTCATGTTGCGGGCGATTGAGAGCTCGTCGCGGACACGCTCATCAAGTGGAATGCCCGGTAATTCATGAGCCCCGAGGTCCATCAAGCGCCAGGCCATTTTCTCAATCGTATCTGCTTCGAGGGTTTTCTCGCGCTTGAGTACCTTGCTGTCCCGTTGAGCATCGGGATCGACCTCTTCCTCGGTTCCGAAGGCGTCATAGTCGTATTCGTTTTCTTCCTCATTCATGGCCAAACTCCTCAGGCGGTCCATGGAGGCCCAGGGCTCTCTTGTCAAGCACCTAGAGGTGGATCTCGCAGACAAGACTACCGACTTGGTTGTATTTAAGCGATTGGGCATGAGTAGATCTGATTTCGCCACGGTTATGAAATGGTTTTTGGCAATACACTCAATTTCAATTGCGACGCAGGGCTCTCCGGTTTACGTTAACTTCCAGGACAAATCACCGAAATTGTCGAGATAACGAGCTTTGTCTGCGAACTACCGTTTGAAACCGAAAATGAGTCTTACGAGACTTCAGGAGTTGTTATGCCAAGCCTGGGAACCTTTTTTAAGCGTCACCTTGTGATTGCTTTACTTGCGGCCACTGCTTTTACCGCGGGTGGTTGTGGGGATGACGAGCCGGATACGATTCCGGCGGTGATTGTTACGGTCAGCGGTGACTCCAATCTTTTAGTAGGTGAAACGACGACGGTTAGAGCGTTGGTCAGTCCTGCCGATGCGACAGATCAAACTGTGACTTGGTCAAGCAGCGATACTGCGGTGGCTACTGTCGATAGTGCCGGTGTGGTGAGAGGCATCTCGGCTGGTGCGGTTGCAATTACGGCCAAGGCTAACGATGGCAGCGGTGTGACCGGCACCCATGGTATCACGGTAAGCGATGCACCGATTGCCATCAGCGGGATCAGCATTACAGGGCCTGATACGATGCAAATATCGACAAAGGTGACTTTAGAAGTAGCCGTGACGCCGATTAACGCAACCGACACCAGCCTGAACTGGTCGAGCAGCAATGAAGCGGTTGCCACGGTTGATGCTGATGGAGAAGTGACCGGTGTGGGCGCGGGTGTGGTTGCGATTTCAGCTATGGCCAATGATGGCAGCGGCGTTACCGCCACCCATGCGATGAGCGTAAGCGACGAAGCGATTTTGGTGACTGAAATCAGTGTTACGGGTGCAGGCAGTGTGGATATTGGAAACAGTGTTGCGCTAAGTGCAGAGGTCACTCCTGCCAACGCGAGTGATACAACACTAACATGGTCAAGCAGTGACCCAGCCGTGGCTACGGTAGACAGCACGGGTCTTGTTTTGGGTGTAAGCGCCGGTGTCGTTGCGATTACGGCAAGCGCCAACGACTCAAGTGGTGTGAGCGGCGCTCACGGATTTACTGTCACCGAATTGCCTATCGTTGTTACGAACTTGGAAATCACTGGTCCGGGTAGCTTAGAGGTTGGCAGCAGTGCCGTGCTTACGGTAACAGCAACACCTGAAAATGCTGCAGATACCAGCGTAACATGGTCGAGCAGTGATTCATCGGTTGTAAGTGTTGATGGCGCAGGCTCTGTCATGGCGGTAGCCGAGGGCAGTGCTACCATTACGGCCACGGCCAACGATGGCAGCGGTGTTTCGACTGGCCATGTCATAACGACAACAGCAGCTCCTGTATTGGTCACAAGCATAACGTTAAGCGGTGCAAGCAGTTTAGAAGTTACGGGCAGCACGGTTATTTCGGCAGATATTCAGCCATCGAGCGCAACGAACAACAGCGTAACATGGTCCAGCAGTAATACGGCCATAGCAACAGTAAGCAGCAATGGAACTGTTTCCGGTGTTGGTGCCGGGTCAGTTACCATTATGGCTACGGCCAATGATTCCAGTGGTGTGGTTGGTAACCATGCCTTGACCGTCACCGCGCCGGTGAGCAATTCGGTAGAGGATTTTGATATTACGATCACTCAGGATGGGGCCAGTCCAGGTTGGGGTACCGTGACCATTCTCCTAACCTACACGGGTACGCCATCTCTCAATATGAGAAATGCAAAAATCACGTTTACCAGCCCATTTTCCCTCTCGTCGGTTTGGGGAGGGGCTGTGAGTGAGTCAACCAGTGGCCCAACATTTTCAGCTTCGAGCTCTGCTTCAGATGGTCAGTACAGTGTTGAGGTTATTTACGAGCTTGGTGAGGATGACTGGGTCGATTCGACCTTAGACAACGGTCAGTCGTTTCAGCTTAAATTTAGCCCCGCGGAGCTTGTTGAGCTTTCTGCTTATGCGGTTGTTTCAGTTGAGGCAGAGCCAGTTGCTGGCGCCGGTGGTGCTGGTTCTTTACCTCCCGTACTCGCAGATCCGGTGGACTTATATGTGCCTGGTTGGGGCAATTGCTTGGCCATGGGAACTGTATCCAATGGTTCGAACACAATTAACCAGGCCTTGGCGGATTCTATGGCCAGCGTAATCTATAAATACGCGGGACCTGGCGGCAACGGTGACCGAGGCCAAATCGTTGAGCCATCGCAAACGGTAGCGACCATTGCGCAGGCACGATCGGTTGAAGAACTGACCGGAAATACACGGACGGTTCTTCCCGTTATGGTCGTTTATACAGCGGAAGCAAGCGGCGGCGGTGCTGCGGAATTTGACATTATTTACACAGGTGAAGCAGAGGCAGGTGTTACGCCGACTCCAAATTCAGAAAACTTGAAGAAGCATTATATCAACTTGATTCGTATTGCGAAAACGCTTCAAGCCGCGAAAGACGACGCTCACCCATCACCAGGTTCCATTGTCTTGAACCCCGACTTGATGGGTGCTTGGCAGCAAAACGAAGAAACTCAGTTCAACACAAACTATCGCAATGAAGATGGCACTTTTCGAACCATTGTTATTAAGCAAGCGATTCAAGATGCGATTGATTGGGTACAGGCCAACGATGGTGCCACTGCGTTTGACCCTGCATCGATACCCAGTAGCATCTTAGAAGACGTTACTGGATTTGTGCAGTCGCAAAACTTTTTGATTCGTCAGTATGCTCCAGATGTAACATTTGGTTGGCAGATCAACCTCTGGGCTCCAGGTTCATCGCTGTGGATTCACAATCGATATTCAGGTCAGCAAGAGCTGTGGGAAACTGTATCAAGCACCGTGACGAGTTTCTTCGACACTTTGGGAGTGTACTCGGGTGATTGGGCCCCTGATTTCGTGACCTTTGATAAGTATGAGCGAGACGGTTTGGGCAACCAGGCACGTGGCGTGGGCTACGCTTACAACAGTTTGGATTGGGACAATTATTTGGCGTTTGTAAAACAAGTTACTGACCACTACGAAAAGCCTGCATTACTTTGGCAGATCCCGGGCGGTCACATGCCAACCACCGGTGAGTCGTTAACCAACTACGATGTGAATGCGCATGGTGGAACGGGCGGTCCATACTTTATGGGCGATAAGCTCATTGGAACCGATACCACGCAAATTGATAGCGCGCTCTTGGCCACGGAGTTGCCAGAGGTTCTCTATAATGGAGCAACGAATGTACAAGAGCTTCTCAATGAAGACCCAACTTTTGATTGGGGTAAGCAGAGGCTTCGACAAGCAGCTGCTAGCAACGCATTTGCGATTCTTTGGGGAGGCGGCAGCACAACTTCTGTTGTGGACATTGGCACAAGCGGCGACGACGACGGCTGGTTGGTCGAGAGGATCCAAGCTTATTACAATTACGGATGCATGAAGATTACCAATGGTCCAGCCACGGGCGGCGGCGATACCGGGGTAGGCACCGAAATCAGCGGTAATACCGAACTGGATACCAAGCTCATCGGTGAAGCAGTAAACACGACCTTTAATACTGAAGTGTTCTTGGCTGAGCAGTCCGATACCACATGGGCACCTTCATCGGTTTACCGCTGGGAAGATTTTCTCGTGGCACTTAAGAAAATGCATATCGAAGGTATTGGTGCTGACTATAAGTATTGGTTGGGCGGTACGGCTGACGAAGAGGCTGACGCTGTGAAGCGTGCTCACTATGGCCTTGTGAATATCGCGGCTTTCCTAGCCCAAGGTATGAAGGAAACCATTAAGTATGATGCCTGTGACGAAAACAATTGGTCTTATCCCGAGCACTGGGAAGGGGACACTTATTATCCAATGACCAGTGCCTGTGGTCAGCTTGGTCAGGATTATGAAGGTTATGGTTTGGACGGCGACGGCAATGAGCGCATTGAGTCTTGTCCTAAAACACCGAAAGCAGAAATTACGGCAGTGACCAATGCTCGTTGGTACGGAGCACCGGGACCTCTTTTCGCAGCTCCTGATTCTGCGATGATTTATGCGGGCGTCTCTACGGATGGCAGCAGCGGTTACTGGAATCACAACGGCTCACAGTGCACTGAAATCCCGGAAACATCGGGTGCCGGTCAAGCTTATCAGCGACAAGCTTGCCAAGCTTATGCGGGTCAAAAAGCCGGTGGTTATGTGTTTGATGGCTCTGCGGGTTCACTTGAAGGATGTGTCTGGTGGGGCCGAGGTGTTATTCAAACAACCGGTCGCTACAATTTCGGTCTTTTGAATCACTACTTGGGGCGTTCTCATTTAGATATTACAGACGCTGCGGTTCGGACTAACTTTCCTATTCCATCGGAACTTCTCTACCCAGACCTTGATTTCTGTACCAACCCCGAGCTTGTGTGCACCTCTACGAAGCACCCTGAGCTTAAGTGGATTGCTGGCCTTTTCTATTGGATGAGCGAAGTACAAACTTACAGCGAAAGTGGCTGGGTTTATGAAGACGAACTCAAAAGCTATGTGGATGGCGGGTTCAGCGGTAATGCATTTATCGACTCAGTCTCCGGCATCGTCAACCGGGGTTGCCATAACCCACCTTGTGGCACGGGACCTCTCGATGGCGGTCTTGAGCGGCGCGAGAACTTTGAAAAGGTTCTACAGGCGATGGGCTTGATGGAATAATTCGAGCGAC
>JABJBS010000367.1 GCA_018668695.1 Deltaproteobacteria bacterium | reverse complement strand
GTTTAAATACAGGGCGGTTAAGTCAAAAACTTCTGTGTTGCCTGCGAGATCGATGGCCGCTTGGTTGGCGGGAACAAATTTCATGTTCTCGGCAACCATACCTTGCGTGGCACCATATGGCCCAGGCGGGTAGGTGAAGTTTTCCATGCAGCCGTCTACATTTATGGTGCAGCTTTCTGGGTCACAAGCCAGTGCTCCACCGCCAAATTCACCGAAGCTTGGAATCGCGGAGCAGCCTTTGAGTTGAAAGTGGTTCGAGTCGCAGCCTTCGCCGTCTTCCATGTAACCATTGCCGCAGCTAGGGGCCCAGCCGACATCCTTGGCTTCTAGCTGGCAAGATGAGGCTTGTGTCTGGTAATCGGCTGCTGTGGTATCGAGTTGCACACATTCGGCCGATGGGCTCACGCCGCAGGCGGCCAATACAGTTGTAAGGGCGATTGTAAATACGGTTAGTAGCTTGGTTCTGAGCACCACTTCTCTCCTCTGGCTAAGCCATCGTTCGCTCGTTTCAAGGGCTGTGTCCCCGAGCGTTGCGTTGATGGGCTGAGTATTACCATTTTACGAGGCATTGCCCAGGGTGGATAGCCATTTAGTGGTAGGCAATTGGATCCTGTTGACATTCAGTCGCTTACATCAGCGTAAGTGGGCTCATCGGGCATCTTCCCAGAAGCTCTAAAAGTATATTAAAAATAGATGCTTGTGGATTTTGAGTCGGCCGTTTTTCGGAGGATTGAGACCCTGTACGATGGGGTTAACCTAGCAATTATTCTGCCAGCCACATTAAGGTAATCCACATGGGCGCCGCTGTGTTTTTGGGATCTTTGACAATTCCAATCCCGACTCTCTTGAAGCTCGCCAATCGGTGTTCAGCTTGGAGAACGACGTCAACGGTGGTGGAGTGATAAATCCCCATGGCAGAGTCGGCTTTGCCCGAGGGATCGAGAACCCATTCTTCAACATCCGCATCCCAGCTTTCGGGGCTCTTACCTTCATGCTCCCGGGCAACCCGCTGGCTGTGTTTTTGAGCCAGAGCATCAAGCTTTGTGTCGGCAGGGAGTTGCTCGAGGCCAAGTCGTCGACGCTCTTGATTGAGCCTCTCTCGGGTGAGCTGGCGTAGGGTTTGAGTGTCGGCTGTTTCTTCTTGTTTTACCAAAACAGCAACCGCAAGCATGGAGCCATCTGGGTTGTCGAGATTTTCAGAGATACCAACTCCAAAGGTGGTGATGTCGGGTGAGAGGAGATTGGCACGGTGTGATGGACTGTTCATCCATTCTTGCATGATGTCGTCGGGCCCGGTGGCCGAGGCGATATTTTCTAAAGCCACCACATAAGAGACCTGAAATTCAGAGAGCCGGTGGGTGACGTCCCCGGTGCGAGCAGACACATGTGCGAAGAACTGGTGGTCTCGCATATCTTCGGCATGGGCTCTCGCAATTTGAGCCAAAAGGCTACTGTGCGCCGGAAGATTTAAGCCCTGCGCTTTACGGGCACCGAGAATTAAAGATGCCAATGCTGGCTCCGATTCCATGGTCTCATCAAGTTCGCTCTTGAGCGTTTGTGTTGGCGCCCACGGGGTGTGTTCTATCCCCAGAGGAAAAAGTGCGGCCACCTCGGGCCCCTTGCCGCGATTCACTATAATTTGCGCCTGCATCACGCCCGATTGTGGGCCTACCATAATGGGCAGCTGGAATTTTCGGTCGACGATTTGGAGGTTTTGCTTAAGCACTTTACCGCTCGGCATGGTCAATGCGATTTCAAGAGCTTGAATATCGCGAGCGGGACCCTTTTGAAAAAAGCGACCTCTTAGGTATGCGGTTTGCTCGGTGCGGGCATAGGAGCGAATGGGGCTAAGTTTGACGAGGCGACGGGAAAGCACCAGCGCGGTGGTGACAATTTTATCTTTGCGAATGATGGCGACGCCAAGGTGGGTCATATCTACATGGCTTAAGGAACGGTTTAACTCCTCCAGGAGGGCTGCGATGCTGTCTCTGCTGTCTTTACCTTGGGTGATCACGTGCGCGATTTGGCCATCGGTTAGGCCTTGCCGGTAGGCGATGCGTCGAAGCTCGTGATGGTCGATAGGAGGTATGTTGCTTGCTGTGAGCCGTGCCATGGCTTTGGCTACTTTTCCAAGGCGTGGGTCGTAGCGAAGGCGCTGCTTTTTATCCTTCGACCAAGTACGAACGGCGTGGAAGACCTTACGCTCATATTTGCTGAGTTTTGCCCCAGGAATATGCCGCTCATAAGCGGGGTAACGAATGGGTTTGGCTTCGGTATTTTGGGGAAGAGCGGTCACGCAAAGCGCTAGGAGAAGACTCCAAAGCCAGTATGTGCGCGGGGGTTTCATCGGTGATTCACAACCATCTTCAAGAATGTAGATGGTGCTCAGGAGAGGACTCGAACCTCCACGGGGTTGCCCCCACTGGCACCTGAAGCCAGCGCGTCTACCAATTCCGCCAC
>JABJBS010000366.1 GCA_018668695.1 Deltaproteobacteria bacterium | reverse complement strand
TCTGGCTCGGGCTCGGGCTCGGGTGCTGGCTCGGGTGCTTCTGGGATAGGTACTGGCGAACCTTCGCCAACCCCAATCATCTCTTTGACTTTCGACAACGCAGTTCCAAGGTCGAGTGGGACTTTTAGAAAGTCATCACCTCCGCGCTGCTTTGCGGCACCGGTATTCTTGATACCCTCGGATCCATCCCCGGTGAAAATGATAGGAACCGCGGCACCGCTGGGGTCCATTCGAACGACTTGTACGGAATCGAGGGCCCCCATGGTCTTGAGGCTCAAAAACAAGAGTTCGGCCTTCACAATCTCAAACTGGTCGATACAATCGTCTGCATCGGTGGTGTTGAAGGCGGTATAGCCCGCATTGGCGAGCGCTTCGATTAGCTCCCCAAGCGAATTTTCGTCATCGTTCAATATCAGAACGTGCTTGGCCATTACCTTCTACCTCTATCTTGGAGGCTTAAGCAGAGTATCCTGCTCAAAGCGCTCCTACATCTCAGTCACCGACAGATCACCCTCGTAACTTTATGTGAAAAACTCTATGCTCCCAAATTTATTGACAATTTTGGATCAGTTGATGGTTTTAAAGGCGATAAATGGCCTTTTCCCCTCAAAATGACCCGATATTGACCGACCAGCCGGGATTGCGGCTGCTAGGCCAACGCGTTAGAACTCCAGGGAATTTGCGTAAGGAAATCCAATGAAAATCCTCCTGGCCGATAAATTATCAGAACATGTGACCCAAGCCCTTGGTGATTTAGGCACAAAAGTGGTGGTAGACCCAGCGCTCAAAGACGAGAGCCTCACCGCAGCGCTTAAGGAACACAACCCCAATGTTTTGGTTGTTCGCTCGACCAAAGTTCAGTCTGAGCAGCTTCAAGCCGCCGATAATCTGGCTGTCATCATTCGAGCGGGAGCTGGTACCAACACCATTAATGTCGCTCTTGCCAGTGACCGCGGGATTTATGTTGCGAATTGTCCGGGTAAAAACGCGGTCGCCGTAGCTGAGTTAACCATGGGTCACCTCATTAATTGTGACCGGCGATTGGCTGATAATGTCCAACATTTACGAGAACAAAAATGGGCCAAGAAAAAGTTTTCAAAAGCCCGAGGTTTAAGTGGCAGAACCCTTGCCGTACTTGGAACCGGCCAAATTGGACAAGAGGTCATTACCCGCGCGTTGGCCTTCGGAATGAAAGTTCAAGCGTGGAGCCGCTCGCTCACACCTGAAAAAGCTGCGGCCCTCGGTGTTGATTACGCAGCCACGCCGGTTGACGCAGCAAAAGATGCCGATGCACTAACGGTTCACCTCGCGCTTACCGACGAAACAAAAGGTATCGTGAATACCGCGGTGTTGGCGGCTGTTAAAACCGGCGCCTATATCATCAATACATCCCG
Source organism: Deltaproteobacteria bacterium (assembly GCA_018668695.1). Taxonomy (NCBI): domain Bacteria; kingdom Pseudomonadati; phylum Myxococcota; class Myxococcia; species Deltaproteobacteria bacterium. Next base: position 13,634 of record JABJBS010000366.1, on the reverse strand, counting down.
CGGCGAGATGGTTGACGAAGAAGCCTTGGTTGAGGCCATCAAAGCCAAGAAACTTCGAGCAGGTCTTGATGTATTTGCCAACGAACCGGGTGCCGGTGACAGTGAGTTCACTTCACCGCTAACCCAAGAAGCCAGCGTCTATGGCACCCACCATATTGGAGCGAGTACAGACCAAGCTTCTGAAGCCGTAGGCGACGAGGTATTTCGCATCATTCGCATTTTCCGAGAAGAGGGCTGGGTACCCAACTGCGTAAACATCGCAGAATCAACTCCAGCAACTCACGCACTCATCGTCCGTCACGTGGATAAAGTCGGCGTTTTGGCCAACCTTCTGAATCAACTTAAAGAAGAAGGTATCAACGTTCAGCAAATGGAAAACATTATTTTTAAAGGCGCGGCTGCTTGTGCCCGTATCCAATTGGCCGATCCACCCAGTGCTGCCTCATTATCGACTATTGATTCAAACCCCGACGTGTTCAGCACGTCACTTGTGAATTTGGAGAACTCATGACCCGCGCGCATAACTTTTCCGCAGGCCCTGCCGCCCTTCCCCTTCCTGTCCTCGAGTCGCTTCAAGGTGTACTGACCGAGTTTGAAGATACCGAAGCGGGATTGATGGAAATCTCCCACCGCAGTAAGCAATTTGACAACGTGGCGAAATCGGCCGAGAGCCGGCTGCGCGCAATTCTCAATGTGCCAAAAGACTACTCGGTCTTATTTCTACAAGGTGGCGCAAGCTTACAGTTTTATATGAGCGCTCTGAACCTATTGGGTGCAGACGACCGCGGGGACTACATTCTCACGGGTGCATGGAGTCAAAAATCTCTTAAAGAGGCGAAGCGTTGCTCAGCCTCCGAGAGCATCTGGACCACGGAAGACGGCGTATTCAACCATGTCCCAAAACAAGACGATTACTCTCTAAGTGATAATGCAGCGTACCTTCATTACACAACCAACAATACCATCTTCGGAACACAGTTCGCATACACTCCAGATGCCGGCAACACGCCTCTGGTTGCTGATATGTCCAGCGATATCTGCAGTCGGCCAGTCGATGTTTCAAAGCACGCAGTGATTTACGCTGGCGCTCAGAAAAATCTAGGACCAAGTGGAGTCACTGTTGTTATTCTTTCACCTTGGGCCGTTGAGCGCAGCCGCACTGTGGGCCAAAGCCGACCAGGCGGGCTTCCCGCCATGCTGGACTACGGCCTGATGGTAGACAAAGAGTCTCTTTTTAACACACCCAACACCTTTGGCATCTTCGCGCTTGAACGTGTTCTCGCCTGGATTCAAGACAACGGCGGTGTAACAGAGATGGCCGCTCGAAATGACGAGAAAGCTGCTCACCTGTATGGTGCACTCGATGGTACAGATTTTTGGACACCCTACGCAGTCGATGGCAGCCGCTCGTTGATGAATGTCACTTGGCGCGGACCAAACGAGGAACTCGAAAAAATGTTCATCGCACAGGCCGATGCTGCAGGACTCAAAGCACTGAAAGGGCACCGCTCTGTCGGTGGCATCCGCGCCAGTACTTACAATGCATGTACTATGGAAAGTGTGGAAGCACTCGTTAGTTTCATGAAAGATTTCGAAGCGAAGAACGGCTAAATCGGCGACTCTTGTCACAAGGTCCCTAGACAAGTCCGTTAAGTATGGGAGACAATTTTCAAATGACCAGCGTACTCTCAATAGGCTTCGTAAGTGTTCTTTTTATTGGGCTCTTATTTCTCGCGCTCAATAACCCACTTGAAAAGGCTATTCAGCGAACTCTCAAAGCCGAGAACCTTGACCCACTGCTTGAACACCTGGGCCGCGGTAATGAGCCGGCTCTACCCAACATGTACCACCGCGCGATCAACCGGTTGTGGACGAGCCATGAAAGAGAACTTGCAGCGGGGCTGGTGAAAGTACTGGCCGTCACTCACCCAAGCGCTAAGATTTCTCAATACTGGCTAAACCAAGCACTCACCATCGAGCCGGCCATTGCACGGGACAATTTCTCGGACGACTTTTTAGCACAATACTTCAATCCTAAAGTCGCCTCTCAATGCGGGCCTGCCGGCTGAAGCAGCTAACTTCACCGGTTCGGTGAAACAAACTTCGACCTGCTACTTAAAAGCAAAAAAAAAGCGGAAGAACCAAGGCTCTTCCGCTTTCTTCATGAATCATTTACTTGTTAAGGCTAGATACGCACGCGCACTCGGCGTCGTCTTGTCAAAGACATCGCACCAACCACCATCAAGAGCATCCAAAGGTTGCCATCAGATCCGGTAGAGCTGCAGCCGCCTTTTTCTTCGCCGCTGATTCCATCTTCACCGTCGCCGCTGCCTGTACCTTGACCGCCGGTTGGATCTTCAACCGGTTCAGGTTCTGGCTCTACAAAAGCTACGATACAGAAGTCATCAATGGTCCAGCCACCCATTTCAAGTCCGCCATCCGACTGGATCTCGTACTTAATCTGAACGCCGCCCCGGTAAAGCTGCTCACTCACGTCGATGCTGTGGAAACGCCACTCTTTATCTTCGTGGTGAGTATCACCGTTTGCTCCGGTAGCTAGATTTGTCCACACCGGGGTGTCGTTGGCGTAAATCGTTGCTTGGTCAAATTCACCATCTTCAACGTTTAACCAACGACGGTACTGTAAATGAACGTTTTTATAAGCGCCCACGTTGATGGAGGGGCTGATTAAAACGTTACGCTTATCTGGCTGATACATACCGTTGTACTCACCACCGCCCAAATCGTTACCAACAACTTGGTCGCCAGAGAAAGCACTCGTTGGATCGCCGCTGCCTGGTGTACTCTGAGGACTTCCATGCATCCAATCGTTTGCACCTTCACGCTCTTCACCCGCTAAAAGCTCATCTTCCCATGCCACCAAATCAGCTTCGCTTTCGAAGTCGGTACAGTAAATCGGAATAACCTCACCGTGGAACTCTTGGTACCAAGGGTCCGCTGGGTTCTTCGGGTACACAAGCCGAGTTCCGTTTTCCTGCTCAGCTTCAATCTTGAAGTAGACGACTTTTCCAAGCTCAGCGGCTGGGATTTCAGCTTCTAAGCGGTTTCCTTCACCGACCAGGGATGCACCCTCTTCACGTTCTTCACCTTCCCAGCGCCAAACAACGCGGACATTGCTCAGTCCCATTCCAGGACATTGGCTTGGGGAAGTTGTAACGCTTACTTTTAGATTTTCCATAGTCGGACGCCCAAGGACGCCGCTGAGTTCAGGATCTGCTAAGCCGTGAAGTGAAAAAGCATCAACAATTGTACAAAGATTCGCCGTACCGTTTGTTAAGTCGCCATCGTCATCGTCGGCTGCGAGTACTTCAACATATGTTACTGAAATATCCGAAGCGCGCTGGAGAGCTGCGTAGAAAAGTTTATCAGAATACGCTCTGCCCTCTTCCGCGCCCATCAGTTCTACCAGCTTCTTACGTAAATCCCACATTGCGCCGCCAAAGATGAGACCTGTTTGGTGGGTGTCGGAGTCGATGTCATCTGGCCAAACGTAATTACGGTTATCGAGGTGACGTAAAGGCGAATTCGAATTGAAGAAGCCCCGTCCCATTCCTGGATCGTTGTTAACGGTTGCCGACCAGTAATCCGAGGCACCTTCACTCAGTGCACCATCGAAATCACCGGCGCCCCAGATGATTGCATGGGCGTGAAAAGAGTGACCGAATTCATGCATGACAACATCGTTTAAGCGCCCGGTATTCGCACACTGGTTGCTGCCTGCATAAAAGTGGATATCGGTACCATCAGAATAGGCATTGCAATTGCCATCTTCCATATTAACGTAAACATTCAGTGGGTCATCTGTGAGCCAACGCATTTCCGGCGCCAAAACTTGAGCTTGGTTCTTCGCAATAGTCGCCGCCTGAAAGGCCGAGAGTTGCGCATCATCATACTCGTTCTCACTGCGGTCCCAAATAAAGGTTCCATCAGCCACAAGTTCTTGATCCTGCTCGATGTCATCACCGCCGGAGTTGCGCACATTCACATAAGGTCCGGTCACTTTCAGGGTGGCCATCGCCGACTCGTTGTCTCCAATGTCTACGTTGCCTTCTGCATCTGTATAATAGGTACTGTCGTCAATGCGTGTTCTTAAAACTTGAGCCGGACGCTCAATGAGTGCTCCACCCGGCCACCGCTCAGGGGTATTAAGCTGGATATTGCTGGTGGCAAACTTGAGCATTTGCTCTCTTGCCAGCTCTTGTCCAGTCTTGGCGTCAAGGAAGACTTCCCACTTGCCAACAGGATCTTTTGCATCAACCGTGACGCGCACAACTGTTTCGTACTGAGGTGCTTGACCACTTCGAAGGATAGGTAGAACAAATGGACCTTCGACATCTGCCGCGCGAACAGTTGAACCGGTCTGCTTTACTATCCATGCGTTGGCGATATTCTTCGCTTTTTGGGAAGAGAGTGAAGAAGTAAGTTCTCGTGCTTGCACATTTGGCAAAGCCTCACTGCCGATCACAAACAAGCGGTCATTTTTAAACCGAAAGCTTAGTTGACCCCCCAAGACGCGAAGGTCGTTTTTGTATTGAAAAAATCCAACGGTACGCATGTCTCCACCGAGGTGGTTGGATACCAACCTGAAGTCAGTTGATACTGCGCCAGGGGCCAAGAGCTCGATATGCTCAGTTAAGAAGGCGCGCGATGCTGCCTCGGCTGCTGCTTCAGAGGCCATACTGCCTGGAGCTGCGATCCCTTTACCAAAGAGACGTGTCGGAACAACCGTCGAATTGTCCCAAAGAGCCTTCCAGGCAGATGGGTTTGCTCGAAAGGCTTCAGCGATTGCTGGAGAATTCTTAAAAGTTTCCCAGCCCTTGGATGCCGCTTGAGGCATTTGCCAGGAACTGTCACGCGCCACGCGGGTACGGGTGCCGTCGTTTAAGAGTAAACCCTCTTCGCCATGGAGATGCTCTGGGGTTTGTACGGCCCAAGCGGGTCCAGCAACCAAAGCCATCAAAACGGACAAAAGTAGGGAGAGTTTTAAGGCAAAGGAACCTGTTACAGCAGTACACAGCTTCCGCGAAACATTAAATCGGTGGTTCATATCTTACTCCAGCAGGGTTGGGGCTTTTCCTGCATGGTGGAAGACTAGACCCCCTGATCAAGAAGGTCTATTTGATTATTATTGTCACGATTATAAATGTAAGTTTTATTCTCACCTAGGATCATATATCTCATGTATACCTACATCCGACATCTGCCTACACTTTAGCCGTAATTACGGAATATTCGTTGGCTCATTAGAGATTTTAGGAATCCCCTTCGGAACGACACGCTCAATCCCGTATCCTTTATCTTTGAGATAATTCAGGACAGTTCTATCGCCAACCAGGTGACCGACGCCGATCACGATAAAGTACGGACCTGGGTCCATAAGTAAACGATCGATGCTTTGAGACATGGTTCGATTCCGGGAATACATGACTTTTTCCATGTACTCTTTGACCCCTTGGTTCTCCTCGCTCGGCGAACTTACAATCTCGGCCATCGCCTCGACATTGCCCGTGAAGTAGGCATTTCTAATTTTCTCAATCTCTGAACCAATCTCATCGATGTGCGCGAGGGTGTGTCGCATATTCTCTTCATCTTGCTCTGGGGCCAGAGACGACAAAACATCTATCTGGTACTCAGGACTCTCAAGTTCCCCGATGGGCTTTTTTTCAGCACGAGCACGGGTAATGAATCTTTTATCGATACCATTGTCTGGGGAGTACCCCGCCCGAGTCATTACCAACACACTGGCGGTTAGTGATAAAAACCACGGCTTAAAACGCATGAAGTGTTTAACGGGCAGACCTATTTTAGAAAAAGTCTGACCCAAGAGCGCCAAGGTGTCCGTAGATACGTGATTAATAATACTGTCGCCACGAGGGTAAGCCGCCTTCATCATCGTCAATTGTTGAATCTCCGAGGAATCGTAACGGTCTTCATCCACCTCGACGATCAAAGCGACACTGCTCTCGTATGCTTCCCGTATTGCACTATCCATTTCGGAATCAGAACTGCGCCCCAAGTGCACTGAGCCAAGTATGTATCCGTCCGAGGGCCTTTTGTCGGAAGTAACCTTCCAGAGCATAAGCGGTGCTGGCCCACTCAACTCCGCAACAGCTTTCGGAGCGGTTGTCGAAGTGGCGCAACCTGAAACCAAAGCCACGAGACCGATCAATACTGTAAAAGACTTTAGTTTTCTCATGGTACTCAATGCTCCTAGCAACTCACTATCGCCTCACACTCTAGTAACGAAATGGCCAGGCAATAAAATAACGCTTAAGGCGCAACCAAATTCCCAAGAGCCCAAACGGTTCAAATATCAGAAACAAACAGAGCGTGGGAAAGAAAATAAGAACCGATTGATGTTCTGATGTGAATGAAGGAGGGAATGGCAATAAGCCGCCTAAGAGTTCAGCCACCGGCTGTAGAACAGTAAAAGCTAAAGCTCCCCACACCGCGCCAAACATCGTTCCGATTCCACCCAAAACGACCATGGCGATGAAATCGACGCTCATCTTCAACCCAAAAGGTTCAAGCGTCAAAACAGGGTGAGCGAAAGCATACATCGCCCCGGCAACACCTGCGATAAACGACGAGACGCCAAAGGCTGTCATTTTTGCCCGCGCCCCATTTACGCCCAGTGCCGCCGAAGCCAATTCGCCGTCCCGAACCGCCATCATTGCGCGTCCGGAATTACTCCGCTGTAGATTTTTGCCCATCCAAACCACAAGACCCGCAATAATCGTAAACACGAAATAAATCTTTCGATCTGCATCGATTACATAATCCCCAATTCTCCAGGAGCTTCGAAAGTCGCCGAGTCCCGTGACACCCGACTCTGAGAAAAAGCTGTGCATGGGTACACTCAAGTAATCCTTACCGTATGCCATCTCCAACCCATTGCGTAACATGTGCTCCACTAGAAACATTAAGCCGATGGTAACGATGGCAAGGTAAAGCCCTTCCAACCGAAGGGCGAAAGGACCCACGCTTAAGCCAACAAGCGCTGCTAGCAATCCCGAAATAGGAACGCATAACCAAAATGGAAGACCGAGTTCTAATGAGAAGATGGCTGCTCCATATGCGCCAACCGCTAAAAAGGCTGCGTGCCCGAGGCTCACCTGACCGGCGAAACCCGTTAACACCATCATTCCCACTGCTCCAACCACAGCAATCAATGCATTGTTAGCAATGTTGAGCCAGTGGGCATTGGCAACAAGCGGCACAAGTACCACCGCCAAACACACTACAACGATGCCAACCCGGTGCCACATATCGGGGAAAAGCTTTAATTCATCGCTGTATTTGGTGGTTAAAGGTTTTGTCGGCATTACACCCGCTCCACTTTCGTCGTTCCAAAAAGCCCATAGGGTCTAACAACCAAAAATACGATCATCACCAGATAAGGGAAAACCGTATGAAGGTTCTTACCCATCGGTCCCAATGCTGCATTAACATAGGCCGCAGTCATCACCTCCAGCACGCCTAATAAAAGACCTGCCACCACTGCCCCAACTGCCGAATCAAGACCTCCAACAATCACTGCCGGAAATGCTCGAAGCGCAATAAAGCCGAGGTTCATATCTACGCTGTAATCTCGTATTCCTAAAAAGATACCGGCTAAGGCTGCAAACGCCCCCGCAATAAACCAGGTCAACCCCAAGATCTTGCCCACCGGAATACCGAGTCCAAGCGATGTTTCTTGATCGCTTGCCGTGGCACGCATCGCGACGCCCAATCGAGTGTAGCGAATCAGGAGACCGAAACCGATGAAAGCCAAAGCACCTGCCACAATAGCGCCCATTGAATTGAAGTCGAGTATTGCCGTTCCAAACCGAAACGCGCCCATTGAATCCCAGGGCGTCAAGAGAGGCATCGCATCGTTTCCAAAAACCAACATAACGATGGTTCGTAAAACCGCGCCCACAAATAGCGTGACGATGATTGGAACAAAAACAGGTCGTCCCACCAAAGGCCGAAGCCCCACACGCTCAATTCCCGTTGCGATCAGCCCTGTAAACACCATGGAGAGAACAAGGGCCAATCCCCAAGGTAAACCTAATCCACTTACGGTCGGAGCCCCAAGGCCACTGCCCACATCTGCAGCAGGTGGCGCACTGAGATAAACCATCATCACCGCGCCAAAGGTTAAGAGTTCGCCGTGTGCGAAGTTAAACACCTGAGATGCTCGATAAATCACGACAAAGCCTAAAGCGACCAATCCATAGATTGCGCCAAGCGCTAAACCGCTCGTTAGGTATTGAGTAAACTCTTCCACAGCTTAGGGTGTCCTTGTGTACATCGAGTCGATGAGTTGTGCATACTTTTCGGTAATCGCGCTGCGCCGCACCTTTTGAGTGGCGGTTAATTCCCCATCGTCTTGATGGAGTTCTTTATCAAAGAGTCGAAACGAACGAACTTGCTCAACACGCGCTAGATTCTGGTTGCCCTTTTCAATCTCAGCTCGCACCAGATCTTGCACTTCATCATGGCCAACCAAATCGATGAGTGACGTGTGCGCTATATCGCGCCGAGAAGCCCAATCGCTGACCGCATGGTAATCTACTAAGACCAGGGCCGATATGAATTTTCGAGCGTCGCCAATCGCCACAGCTTCCTTGATATAGGCGCTGTTCTTCATGCTGTTTTCAATTTTTTCAGGGGAGAGATTTTTACCACCCGCCGTAATAATAATCTCTTTTTTCCGCCCCGTGATCGAGAGGTAACCGTCACTGTCGACTTCGCCGATATCACCGGTATGCAGCCAGCCATCATCATCGATGGTTTGCCGAGTAGATTCTTCGTTGTGCAAGTAGCCGCAAAACACTGCAGCTCCTTTTAATAAAATTTCGCCATCCTCAGCGATTTTGGATTCCATCCCGGGAATCAATTGACCAACCGTACCAATGCGAATTGCATCCGGTTGACTCACAAAGCTAACACCTGTTGATTCGGTTTGACCGTAACCTTCACCCACGGCAACACCAATGCCGTGAAACCAGTGCAGAAGTTCTGGAGAAATCGGTGCGGCTCCACTCACAGGAATTCGGCAACGCCGAAGCCCGAGACGTTCCTGCAACGGTCTAAAAACAAGAAGGTCACCAATCTTGGCAACAAATCGGTCAAGCAAAGCAGCTTGCCCCTCTCGTTTTCTCTTCGCAATCGCTTCTCCTCGAGGAACAAAGAAATGGTAAAGCGCACGCTTTAACCAAGAGGCATCCTGCATTTTGAGCGTGACCTGAGCGTGCATCTTTTCCCAGATACGCGGAACACCTAGAAAAATAGTCGGCGACACCTCGGCTAAATCCTGCTGAACGGTTTCGATAGATTCACCAAAATGAACAACGGCTCCCGTTGTTAGTGGTAGAAAGAGGCTAAATATTTTTTCAGCAACATGACAAAGTGGCAAATACGAAAGTAGGAAATCGCGATGGTCTGCGCCGAGCATTTTGGAAGCTTCTCGGGCAAGTGCCAAAACATTGTAGTTCGAAATCATCGCACCTTTAGGCTGACCCGTTGTTCCTGATGTGTAAATCACCATGGCGGGAGCTTTTGGGTCCATTTGCTTAACGCGAACGTCGTACCACTGCGCTTCGTTGGCCATCAGCTTCTCGCCAAGGGCCAAAGCGTCGACCCACTTAGACAACCTCGCATCCTCGTAGTGACGCGTACCTCTAGGGTCAAACATCACAATTCGTTCGATATGGGGTATCTTGTCACCAATGAGCATGCACTTATCAACCTGCTCTTGATCTTCACAGAATATCAATTTCGCACCGCTGTGATTGAGGACGTACTCTACATCATCGGGTGGATTCGTTTGATAAATACCTACGCTGCTGGCACCAAGACTTTGGGCAGCTAAATCAACGTAAAGCCATTCGGGACGATTATCGGCCAGAATAGCCACATGGTCACCTGCTCCCACACCCCATTCCGAGAGAACGCGGGCAGTCGCACGAACCGCCGCTGCGTAGGTCGACCATGAAATCTCTTTCCATAACCCCAGCTCCTTTTGCCGAAGTGCCACCCTGTTGGGATGATCTGTCGCAAATTGCTCCAAGCATGCAGGCAAGGTTTGTGGTAGGTTCTCCATCAGTGAGCTCCGCCCACACCCGTATAGGCTGCGATCACATCGGGGTGTTTTTGAACCTCCGCTGGTTTGCCATGAGTAATTTGCTTACCAAAATCGAGTACCGTGATGGAGTCGGCCAACTGCATGACAAAGCGCATATCGTGCTCGATTAACAAAAGCGTTACACCAAGCTCTTCTTTGATATCCAAAATGCAACGGGCCAAATCCTCAGTGGCCTCCTGGTTGAGACCAGCCGCTGGCTCATCAAGCAGGAGTAATTTAGGCTCCATACATAAGGCGCGCCCCAATTCGACTCGCTTGAGAACGCCATAGGGCAAGATGCCTGCGGGCATGGCACGGTAACGGGCCAAATCGAGAAAATCGATAATTTCCTCTACCCTTAATCTGTGTCGTGTTTCCTCGCGGCGTGTATGCCCCGTAAAAAAAATGTCATTCCACCATTTATTTTTCATCAAATGATGACGGCCCAGCTGCAGGTTTTCCAAGACGGTCAAGTGCTCAAACAAAGCTAGGTTTTGGAACGTTCGTGCAACCCCGCGGGCTGCAATCGTGTGCGGCGGTAAACCTCTGAGGTTTTCACCGGCAAAAAGAATTTGTCCTTCTTGTGGCTGATAGAGCCCAGAGATGCAGTTGAACAAGGAAGTTTTCCCTGCCCCGTTTGGACCAATCACGGCCGCAACTTCCCCTTCTTCAAGTTTCAATGAAACACCGTCGAGCGCACGTACACCGGCAAAAGACAAACGAAGACCTTCAATACTTAGAAGGCTCATGAAAGCCACCTTTTCCGTCGTCTGTAGCGCTTAATATTTCGATAGTTCACGGCAGACTCTGTTCCCATGCCCATATAAAATTCACGAATGTCTTCATCAGCAGCAAGCTGGGCTGCGGGACCATCCGTTACAATCTTACCGTTTTCCAAAACGTAGCCGTAATCAGAAAGTTCCAGAGCAAGTGCTGCATTTTGCTCAACCAAAAGAATGCTGACACCTTCGTCTCGAATCGCGCGAATCAAATTCGCTACATCTGCAACAACGCGTGGTGCGAGACCCAAGGATGGCTCGTCTAATAATAGGAGCTTTGGCTTTGACATCAGTGCCCTGGCAATCGCAAGCATCTGTTGTTCGCCGCCAGAGAGGTAACCTGCGGCTTGGTGGCGCCTCTCACCCAGAATAGTGAAGCGCTCATAAAACTTAGCCATGTCTTCGCGAATCGCCTGAGTTGAGCGACCATAAGCACCGGCTAATAAATTTTCCTCAACACTTAAATCGGCAAATATGCGTCGGCCTTCCATGGCCTGACCAACTCCTTGCGCAACGATGGACGCAGGCCCTGTGCTCGCGAGCGAGCTGCCGTTTAGCGTTATATCGCCTTTGGTTATTTGGCCGTCATGAATCGAGAGTAAGCCAGAAATGGCTCGGAGGGCTGTGGTTTTGCCCGCGCCGTTTGGCCCGAGGAGAGCTACGATACTCCCCTCGGGCACATTCAAACTGATGCCTTTAAGTACCAACACGACCGAGTGGTATACGACCTCTAGGTTGGTGATGGATAACATAATTGGCAGTGGCCCTTACTTGGCCGGTGCTGCTTCTGGAGCTTCTTTAGCTGCAGGTGCTTCCGGCTTTGCCATCGATGCTGCTTCTGCATAATCGGCAACAACGTTCCAAGATTTTTTCTCAAAATCAGGCTTTAAGATTCGAACCTGAGTTGCTGTGGCATACGGGAAGCTCTTTAAGCTGATAGGCTTAATCATGCCACCCGCATTCCAGCCATCGATGCCTCGAAGCGCTGTCATGTATGAATCTGGATTCAACGCGCCGCCTTCTGCTTTGAGAGCCAAGTTGGCTGCTTCGAGTGCAAGACGACCCTGAATATAAGACATCATCGTATAAAAGTCAGGGCGAGCCTTCATAGGCTTACCGTACTTTTCATACGCTGCGAGAAAAGTATCCATTCCTGGAACAGCCTCGCCCCAAAAAGGCATTCCCGAGAGCCAGACAAACTTCCCGAAAATTTGAGCAGGAAGTTGTGGATGAGCGAAAAAGGGATCAATCCAGCTTGGAGTTTGTCCAACCCAAGTTGGCATATAGCCCATCTTAGCCGACGTACCCAAGATAGGACCTGTTGAAGATGCCAACACTGTAAGGAGGACGTGAGTTGCGCCCGCTTGCTTCAAAGCACCGATGACTGCCGTAAAGTCTTTTTGCCCAGGAGCAATGGTTTGCTCAGCCGCAATGGTCGTCTTGTAATGCTCTGCTGCCGCTTTCAGGCCGGCATAACCATCTTTACCATAATCGGTTTGGTCATAGATGATACCAACTTTAACCTTGTCTGCGCCGCCCGCACTTTCAACAATCCAGTCCATCGCGCGCATGGCTTCAAGTGTGTAAGAAGCACCTGCAGGTGGTGTGTGTTCAAAATTCGCCATGGCCGAAGACAAGGATGCAGGAAATGCAACCATGTTGTCTTGCTGCAGGTATGGACGAAGCGGCAAGGTATTCGGAGTACCGAAACTTGTACCAATGAACAAAACTTGGTCCTTAATTTCTTTATATGCAGCTTCTGCTTTACCTGGGTTGTAGCCGTGGTCTTTCTCGACCAACTCAACCTTCCAACCCTCCGGCAGGATATCGGTTCCACCGGCATTTACCTGCGCGGCTAAAATACGCTTGCCCGCTGCAAACGGCTTACCGATAACTGCAGCTGGACCGCTTTCATCATTAAGCGCTCCCACACGGATGACTTTGTTCGCAGCGTCTACGCCACGAACTGCGGCTTCCGCTTTCGCCGGAGCATCGGCTTTGACTGCCTCAGGCGCTGGCGCCTCCGTTTGACATCCAATCATAAGTCCCAAAGCACAACCGAGTGCTATCCAACTCGCACGACATTTCTTCATCGAATTCCCCTCAATGCGCTCGAAAACAAGCTGAGTGAGCATTTCCCACTGCTCGCCTTAGAGCTGAATCATAAAAACGGCCCATTTAAACCCCGGACCGCGAGTTAGGAGATAGGACGTTCCCGAGTCCTCGTCAAGGTGCGTCATTCGCTGAAGAAACACTTTATCGTGCAATAACAGTCACTTATACCCTGCCGGGTGGCGATCTAAGTTGAGCAAGTTCAATATCATCAAATTAAATGGTCAAGCGATTAGGTTTTGGTTCACCCTCCAGTTTGCAGTAAATTAAAGAGAGATGACATTCGATTCGAATCATAGCGTGGAGTACGAAGAGGACTTTGCGGTTGACCCTGTACTTATCGCCATGGGTTACGATGTGGTGAGCGCATTCACCGCGGCTCTCAAAACGAGAAAGTTATTCGGGACCGAGCATCAAAATACTCAAAAAGCCATTGATAACTTTGTGCAGCGCATGACTGCGTTGGCCAATAAAGCGGGGCAAACCAAACTCAATATACAGCCGGGCGGCTTACTGATGTTTAACGAACCTATTCTTACGGTTCAAAAGCCGCAAGACAGTCCACTTTTCCCGCTCCTGCTCGATGGTATCGGCGGCTTATCTTTTAGCGC
>JABJBS010000365.1 GCA_018668695.1 Deltaproteobacteria bacterium | reverse complement strand
CAAACCACAGGGAATCGCCATCTGATTGAAGTAGGGCTCTCCCACGCTGACCTTCACCCCTTTGATTGCTTCGGTGATGAGCGGGAAGACAGTGCCTAATAAAACGGTAAACGTGAACACAACAAAGACGACATTGTTGAGTAAAAAAGCCGTTTCACGGCTGACCACTGCTTCAATGCGGCCTTCATCTTCAAGGGTGTGTGCCCGCAGTGATAAAAGCACAATGCAAAGCACGGTCATCACGGCAAGGAAGCCTAGAAAAACTGGACCAATGGGTGATTGAGTAAAGGAGTGGACGGAGTTGAACACGCCGCTTCGAGTCATAAACGTTCCTAAAATCGTCAGTAGGAAAGAAGCGAGAACAAGCGTTAGAGTCCAGACTTTGAGCATCTTGCGACGCTCTTGAACCACTGTGGAGTGTAAGTAACCTGTGGCCGCAAGCCAGGGCAGAAAAGACGCATTCTCCACTGGGTCCCATGCCCAGTAGCCGCCCCAACCCAGCACTTCATAAGCCCACCAGCCGCCAACAATAATGCCCGCGGTCAAAAACGCCCATGGAAACATCGTCCAGCGCCGAAGTGGCTTGAGCCAGCCCGTTGAAAGTTTACCTCGGAGGAGAGCGGCCACAGCGATTGCAAACGGAACACTCATGCCAACATAACCCAAGTAGAGAAGCGGCGGGTGAACAACCATCAAAATATGGTTCTGCAAAAGCGGGTTCGGGCCTGGGCCATCGGCCGGTATGGGATCCATCACACCAAAAGGGTTAGACGGGCCAGCGATTAAAAAGGCGAAAAAAGCACAAATTCCGAGAAGTACGCCCGTAGCGTAGGGAACATACTCCCGATAGCGGTCGGTCATTTGGTAGGTAAAAACAGAAACGTAACCGCTTAAAATGGCACCCCAAAACAAAATAGAGCCTTCCAGCGAAGACCAGAGCGACACAATACGAACCCAGGTTGGGGAGTCGTGACTACCGACTTGGGCTACATAAGACACCGAAAAGTCAGGGGTCAAAAGAGCACTGAGCATGGTGAGGTTTGCCAAAACCATCGTGATCGAAAATGCATAAGCTGCCCGGCGAGCCCAAAGCATCGCTTCTCGGCTTTGCCGATAGCCGCTTAACAGGCCCATCACACATCCAAACGAAGCTGCCCCTAAGGCCATCAAAACCAGCGTGCGCCCTAAAATACTGTGCAAAACTTACTCCTTAGACCAAGACTCTAAGCTCTTCTATGTTTTTTTAGCTAGATCTCGCAAGCTGTGTTTGACTGACTAAAGCCTCGTGATAGCTGAAAGTTCCATGAATCGTGCAATCCTCTGCATCTTTGCCAAGCCGCCGGTCCCCGGAAAGGTTAAAACTCGTTTAATTCCGCACCTTGATGCGCGCCAAGCAGCCGATATGGCTCAGGCTTTTTTGGACGATGTCGCCGCCACCTGCCTGAAAATTCCCAACACAAAAACCGTGATCGCAACTTACGGAAGCTGGCCCGACGAGATTCGAAGACCCAAGAATCTCGAAATCTGGCAACAAGTGGGTGATGATTTGGGTCAGCGCATGGGCTCAATCTTTACACAGGGCCTGAAAGAGTCCCCGCTTGTCATGGCTCTTGGAGCCGATGTTCCTCTAATATCCGTAGAGATTCTGGAAGATGCCCTGAAAAAGCTTCAACAAAATGACGCCCTTATCGGACCCAGTGAAGATGGGGGTTATTACCTTCTTGGGTTCACTCGCTTTCAAACTGGCCTCCTCGATGAGCTGCCATGGAGCCAAACCGGCACCCGCCAAGCCACCGAAGAGCGGCTCAGGGAACAAGGCTATACTTTCGAACAAACATCGACCCTCTATGACATTGATACCCCCGATGACTTGAAACGGCTTGAGCAAGAGGCCTGCCACGAAGCAACCCGGCAAGCATTAAAGACTTTAAAAGCTGATTCTTAAGGGGCGCGGAACAATTGCCTATAAAACTCGATATGTGGTAGCCAACGTCCAATGGAACAGTTGAACGTACTACAGGTTTTTCTCGCTCAGGCGGCCCCAGAAGTTGCAAAGCAAGCAGCAAGTGCTGTGGCCCCTGCGCCACCCGATCTCTCCTTTTGGGGCTCTATGCTCAACGCCGGCTGGGCCGAGCAATTGGTCATGGTGGTCCTCGTTGGGTTTTCCGTCGTGAGCTGGGCCATCATCGGCTACAAGCACCGCATGCTGCGCCGGGCTTATCAAGAGTCCGAGGAGTTTCTCGACACCTTCTGGGCCTCCAAAAGACTCGACGATATCTATCAGAAATCTGAAGAGTACAAAGGCAGCCCAGTGAGCCAAGTGTATCGCGCCGGGTTTGTGGAGCTGGCAAAGCTCAAGCAAAAGGAAAAAGGTACAACCGGCGATATTCAAATGGGAGCCATTGAAAGCGTTGAACGCTCAATGAGGCGTGCCGCGAGTAAAGAGCTGACCAATTTAGAATCCTTGGTTGCTTTTCTCGGAACCACGGGAGCAACCACACCGTTTATCGGACTCTTTGGGACCGTCATCGGTATTATGAGTGCTTTTCAAAAAATCGGCATTGATAAAACTGCCGGGCTTGAAACCGTTGCCCCTGGTATTGGCGGCGCGTTAGTCGCAACCGCTTTCGGCCTCTTCGCGGCGATTCCCGCAGTTATTGCGTACAATTACTTTTTGACAAGAATCAAAGTGCTCGACGCTGAGATGGACCACTTCTCGGCTGATTTTCTCAACATTATCAAACGACACTTTTTCTAGGATAAGGTAGCAAGACTTACGATGGCCATTGGTAGTAGCTCAGGTAA
The DNA here is from genome assembly GCA_018668695.1 of Deltaproteobacteria bacterium. Classification (NCBI taxonomy): domain Bacteria; kingdom Pseudomonadati; phylum Myxococcota; class Myxococcia; species Deltaproteobacteria bacterium. Next base: position 6,356 of record JABJBS010000365.1, on the reverse strand, counting down.
AACCATGAACGAGATTAACGTCACACCCCTGGTGGATGTAATGCTCGTCTTGATGATTATTTTCATGGTCACCGCGCCCCTGATTCAACAGGGCGTAAAGGTTGATCTGCCTGACGCTAAAGCTCAGGCCATGCCCTCCGATGAAAAAATAACCGTGCTCACCCTCACCAAAGACCGAAAGGTATTTCTCGGTGAGGAGGAATTGGCATGGGATAAATTACGTACTTTATTGTCCACCAACAAAAAGCTTCGAACCGACAAAGAAGTTTATTTACACGCCGACCGGAATCTTCCCTATGGTGTAGTGGTTGATGTGATGGACATGCTCAAAGATGCTGGGGTTTCAAACCTTGGAATGGTCACAGACCCTTTGAGTAAAAAGAAAAACTAACAAGCGCGTAAGATCTGCCATGAAAGCTAATTCTATCCCTCAAGGACTCAAGCGCCTCATGCTTGGCTCATTGGCATTACATGTCAGTATAGGGGTTATTTTAGCGGCCGTCCTTGGCCATGCACACGATCCAGCGCCTAAAAATGTTGTGGTTACCAAACTTGTTCGCCTCGGGAAAAAACGTCCCGACGATATGCTCCCGCGTCTTTTAAAAGAGAAGCCGCCAGCGCCTGCAGCCAAAAAGCCACCCGTAAAAAAAGTAGAGCCAAAGCCCAAACCGGCTGAAAAAGTTATCCCGATTAAAAAGCCCGATGCCCCCAAACAACCGAAGGCCAAAAAAGAGCCGCCTAAAGAAAATGCCCTGGACCGGGCCCGAAAGATGAACAACGTGTCATCTGCACTCGACAGGCTTCGAAGCGCCAAAGGTGAGGAAGAAGCCGAGGGAGACCCAAAAGGGAGTCAAAAAGGTACCGTATCAGACCTGAGTTTGGCGATTTTAGGTAATAAATACATGACCGAAATCTCCGACTGCCTCCAAAGCGTGTGGAACGTCGAAGGGCTCTCGGAAAGCCAAACTGCCGGTCTTTCTGCAAAAATTGGGATTTGGGTTTCAAGCCGTGGTAAATTCGTCCGGCACCAAATCGAGGGAAGCTCGGGTGTGGCCGCTTTTGACCGTGCAGTGGAAAAAGCTGTACAAAAATGCGGTGGAGTCTCGGCTCCACCAAGTGCCATTCGAAAAGTGGTAGGCCGAGATGGAATTGAAATTGTATTTCGCCCTTAAAATTAAAGGGCACCAAATGGTGAATATGAGACGACTGACTTACATATTATTCATTGGCCTCTTTTTTGTTGCGACGCCGCTTCACGCTGAACGGCTGCGCATGGTGGTTGAAGGCGCGAATTTTCGCCCTTACCCCGTTGGCGTACCGGATATCCGTGTCGTGGGAACCCCCGATGATAAGAGCAAAAAAGCAGCTCAACAGCTTACGGGTATATTAAAAAGCGCCGTGGATCTTGTGCGCCCCTTGGAGCTTGTAGATCCTCAAAGCTACCTCAACCCCGAGAAAGAAAGCTTGGTTCAACCTAAGTACAAAAACTGGCTGGCTGTTGGTGCAAGCGGGTTAATCAGGGCAGGGTTAAAGCTCGACGGCTCTCAAGTTCAGCTAACGATGCGCTTTTACGATGTCGTCAGCCAGCGTCAGCTCATCATGCGAGACTTTGTGGAAAACAACACCACCGCAAGCCGGGCCATTCACCGCTTTTTAGACGAAGTTATTAAGTTGCTCACCGGAGAAGAGGGCATTCTTAGCTCTCGTGTTGCCTTCGTTCGAAAAACGAAAGAGGGCAAAGCAATTTACACCGCAGATATTACCGGTGCCAACGAGCAACGGATCACGGATCCTGCAAGCTTAAGCTTACTCCCTGCCTGGAGCCGGGATGGTAAGTCATTGCTCTTCACATCTTACCTACGTGAAAACCCAGATCTTTACAGGCTCAACCTCACGACCCGTAAACTGGATTGGCTCAGTCATAAACGCGGACTCAACACCGGGGCAGCCGTAAGCCCTGACGGCAAGAAGATTGCTCTTACTTTAAGTATCGATGGCAATACCGAAATCTATTTGATGGACCGCGATGGTAAAAATCTTACCCGGCTCACCGATAGTTGGGGACAAGATATTTCACCCACTTGGAGCCCCGATGGAAAACGGATCGCGTTTGTTAGCTCCCGTTCGGGAAATCCGCACATCTACGTCATGAACGCCGACGGCTCCAACCCGAAGCGGTTGAGCTTTCGTGGTAACTACAATCAGGAACCTGATTGGTCTCCAAGAGCTGATGGGAAAATTGTTTTTACAGCGCGAGACGAAAGACTGCGTTACGACATTTTCTTAGTCGACCCTCAAAACGGCGAAATGCAACGGCTCACTCAGGATCAAGGCGACAACGAAAGTCCTTCCTTCTCTCCAGACGGGCACCACATTATTTTCACTTCTACGAGGCCGCCTCATGGCGGCAAGAAAATCTACGTCATGGATGTAGATGGAATGAACGTACGTCGGATTTCCCGGCGCGGCGGCTACCATGAAACTCCTGCTTGGAGTCCGCGTCTCGGTTACTAAAACCGCTACTGGGCTCTCGCAATCGAAGGCATACCACGATGCAATGTGAACGATGCGGCATGCTATTTGAGCCCACCGGTGCTCACGCCTCGTCGGTTCAGTGTCTACGTTGTGGAAACGTGGTGTCCAGCCCAGATGCAAGTGGTACAGCCCAGCCCGTGTTCGTTCTTGATCCCGATGACTCTGATATATTCAGCGTAAGCGAACCGCCCCCAAAAGGTAAAACCGTCCCGGCACCAGCACCCATTGGCCGAGTTGCAACTTCTAAAAAACGCGCGCGGCTTGGCGATATGCTTTTTCTGGACATGCCGCCCGAAACTCCTGCTTCCGAGGAGACCCCTCAACCAGACAACAACTTTTCAAGCCACAGCGACATTTATCAATACGACGCGCTCGAACGTTTTGATGCGCTCAAGCTTCCAGGAGCCGAATCAACAGCGCCCCACAGCCTGCCACCAGAGGCTGTGAGCAAAGTTGCCCCGGCTCCCACGCGGGTGCCCCGGCCGCACCCCGTTGCCGCACCTCCCACAAGCTATACCCCCGAACCGGAAAAACCCACGGTACTTGGAGCACTCTTAGGCGGTACGTTAACAATCATCGTCTTGGCTCTTTTAGGACTCGGCTTATTTCGCTTTGCCCTTGGCCTTACACCCCCAACCACTGCCGTCGGCTTAGAGCAATTTGCTGAAGCACTTCGAGGCGGCGAATCAACCCTCGCCCAAGCAGACGGGCTTATCGTTTCTTCATACCGCTCAACAACCTACCCCACCGGTTCTGAAAAGCCTGTTCTCTTAATTTTTGGAGAGGTTGAAAACCACCGGGACCTTGATGTCGAGAACGTTCAAATCAAGGCGCAGCTGATAGATGAGCTGGGTACAGTCGTGGCCACCGAGACTATGCCGATTGGCCTAAAGTTTACACCGCCAGAATTTGCTGGGCTCCAAGACATTCATAAACTTTCTGAAATGATTGCCATTAAAAGCCTTCAAACCGACTCGACCATCGCTGCACGCTCTTCAAGAACCTGGGCCATCGCGATGGCTGCACCTCTTACTGAGATCCACAAACTTGAACATCGGATTTCACTCGTGCAAAAAGAACCACCCAAGAATTGATTCCACCCTTCACCTCGAGATGATGACCCTCATGAAGCCTGTTTTCGTTTTTTTGATTTCCGTAGGTTTAACTGCCTGCAGTATGCCCGGACTTTTAGGTGGCAGCGCTCAGGTATCCCCTGACACCCTCACACAACCCTCAACCGCAAGTTTGGCCACACCGTCCGCAAGACTCGGCAGCGTAGGCGGCGCGGTCATCACACAAGAAGATCTTGAGCCAAGCACAAAAAAAGAAATCGACTCTATCAACAACGAATGGGCGCAAAAAAAATTACACCTACTTTGGGCCGGCTTTGAAGATGCCGTCAACGACCGTTTAATCGAGCAAAAAGCCCAAGCAGAAGGCCTGAGCCCGGAACTTCTCGTTGATCGAGATATTCTGAAAAAAGTTAAAAAGCCGACCGCCACCGAGCTCAAATCATTTTACAAAGACAACGCCCACATCATTCAAATCGATTTTGAAACAGCAAGGCCCCATATCGAGCGGGAAATGCTCAAGCAGCGCAGAAGCGAAGTGGAAATGGCATTCTTAGCGGGTTTAAGAGCCGAGAATAAAGTTGAGTATCAACTGCCAATGCCTCAGCTACCACGGCAAGCCATGCCCAAAGGCTCGGCGCCTTTCACTGGCCCCAAGGACGCGAAAGTGGTCTTGGTTGAATTCGGGGATTTCGAATGTCCGTACTGTGCGCAAGCACACCAAGTGGTCAAAGAACTCAGACAGCTTTACCCCAATCGGCTTCGAGTTGAGTATCGGCACTTCCCCCTTGAGCAGCACACCCGCGCTAAGCCCGCTGCAATCGCCTCAGAATGCGCTCATCGCCAAGGCATGTTTTGGCGATTCCATGACTATCTTTACGAAAATCCGCAAGCTATGAGCGATACCGATTTTACAGGGTACGCGAAAACGCTAAATTTAGATATGCCACGGTTTGAATCCTGCCTAACGGGGAAAAGTTCGGCAAATGCGGTGAACCGCGATAGTGAAATCGCTCGAAAATTGGGTGTGGACGGAACCCCCTCAATATATATAAATGGTATCAAGTTGATTGGTTTGTTGCCGCTTCCTCTCATTCGGGTCATCATTGACCATGAACTGAAGTAGCAACCAGGAAGAGGGTAGAGGTGGAATCATGTTTAGTGGGGTTAAAGTCTTCAGCGCAACCAAGCATAAAGAGCGCGACGAACTCGGAGAAACCGTAACCCGGTGGCTCACAGGCCAACGCGGTAGAATTGAACTCGTTGATAAAATTGTCACTCAGAGTTCCGACAGTGAATATCACTGCGTGACGATCACCGTTTTTTACAACCACACGTAAAACCTGATGGAACCCGTTCACTCAGCCGCATCTCAGGTCGAAACCACCCATATGGTTCAACCTCCAGATACCAACCACCACGGTTCGGCATTTGGTGGGATGATTATGCAATGGATGGATATCGCAGCCGCTATCAGCGCTATGAGGCATTGCCGCGAGCCTGTTGTAACGGTTGCCGTAGATGACCTTCATTTTGCTCGCTCAATCCGACTCGGCGACGTCGTCGTCATCAACGCGCAGGTTAACCATACCGGTAAAACAAGCATGGAAGTTGGCGTTCGGGTTGAAAGGGAAAATCAGAAAACTCGTGAGCGCGAACATTGCCTCACGGGCTACTTTACATTTGTCGCCGTTGATTCAGACAACCGGCCCATCCCCGTTCCCCCTCTTCAGACCGAAGGGGAGACCGACAATCGACGCTTTGAAGATGCAGAGCGCCGGCGCTGTGAGCGGCTTGACCGCTATCAATCGCGCAGCAAAGATTAAGCAAAAAGCGCGGCGTTGTCTCGGATGTATTGGCTGGTTTGAGCTGCTGCTGTTTCGTAGCTCTTCTCAACGTCTGTCACAATCAACGTCTCAATCATCTTGCCAACGCCAAAAACCTTTACGTTGATCTCACCCCAAAGCTCGCGCTCAACACCGCCAGCAACCTCGCGAAAAGTAAATTGACCGCCTGCAGAGAACTTCGAGCCAAGAGGGCCGGGAACATTGATTTTCCAGGTGCCTTTAAATGCCTCGGTGTCGTAAGTGAGTTCTTCATCATACTCAAGCCTGTCCATTTTAATGACTTTGGCAACAGGTCCCGGGATTTCGCGGTCTGGGCTTACAGTCGTAACCCGCTTTAAGCGCGTTCCGTTGAGTGATTTTTCTTTCACGTTACGAGTTAAGTTAACGCCCTTGCACAAATACTCGTTAAAGCTCTCTTCGAAATAGAGTTCACCGTACTGCGCCAATGTGAGGCCCGAGAAAATATGTTTTACATGTAACTTCATTGCTTACTTCCTATGACGGGGCGTGTGAGCCCCTCGCGATAATCACGTACTTCAATTGTGGCGTCCGGAAACTGCGAGCGAAGATCATCCACTACATCTCTTGCAGTGGCGACCATTACAACCAAAAGTTTAGTCGGATCTAGGTGCTTATTCATTGCCTCGCTCACCACTTGGGCCTCAAGTTTTTCAATTCTTCGAGGCAAAGCATAAATGTCATGAGCAGGTTTCCCGAGCAACTCGAGATACAGTGCCGGTACCATTCGGTCAGAGGCTGTGGCGATAGATAGCGGATAACGCCCCAAGATGTATTGGCGCGCCCGCTCGATATCGTCATGATCAAGTTTGCCATCAGCCAAACCCGTGAAAAGCTCCCACTCAAGCTTCAAACAATCAACCAGGTCCTCTTGGGCTGGGGCCGT